>VBPP01000098.1 GCA_005877365.1 Nitrososphaerota archaeon | reverse complement strand
GCGACTCGATCCTCGCATCTGCGGCGTCGAACCCGGCGTCTACAGCGTCCTCAGCTTACTAGAAAACGAAGTCTCTCGGCGCTCTTATGACCACTGTGCTCTCATACGTGGCATTACCTCGAGTCGGCCTCCTTACCAGAACTTTGGGAAGCACGGGCCATTAAGTCGTCTTTGCCAGAAGTAGTCTACCTGAGCGAGGAAAGGCCTCCGGAGCAGAGGGGAGACAGGACCCTTCTGGAGCTTGCGATCGCGGAGGCGAGGAGGTACGGCTGGGAGTTCCTGATCATCGACCAGATGCCTCTGCTTCTGTCAAGGTATGTGTGGGACAACATGGGGACGGTGATCGTGCACAGGCTGGCGAACATGGACAGTTACAATGTGGTGAAGAAGGTTCTCGTGGTGAACCCTCTGACGCAGAGCGAGATAGTCGACGATTATTTGGCGCCCATACTGCTCAGCCTGCCTGAGGACATTGCTCTCTACAGGAAGTACGTCGGAGCCACACTTGCCGCGGAGCTGCCTGTCGGGGTTGTCGGCGTACCGAAGGTGAAGTGATGGCCTCTGGGGGTCTCCCGTCGCGTAATACTTATTAATTTGCAATGTATTACAAGTAGCGTGAGTGAGATCGTTACGTTTCGCATTACTAGGAAGCTCAAAGAGAGAATGAGCCGACTCCGCCACATAAACTGGAGCGAGCTGCTGCGAGCCGCGGTCGAAAGGTCCGTCGAGGAGGAGGAGAGGAAACTCCGCCCAAAGCGCGACTCCGTGAGAATAGAAGGTGCGGTCGCAGAGATGGACAGGCTTGCTGGGCTGGGAGAGGGCAGCAAGTGGGTCGGCGCAGAAGAGGTGATCAGATGGCGGAAGAAAAGATACTCGTACTCGACGCGAGCGTAGCCGTCAAATGGTTCAACCCCGAGCCGCTCCGCGATAAGGCCCTGGAGATTCGCGAAAGTTTCGTCGAGGGGAAGATCCAGCTCGAGGCGCCCTCGCTGCTTCCTTACGAATTGGGGAACGCTTTGAGGTACAACCCGAAGTTCGGGATAGAGGAAGTCGAGGCCAGCGTCGCGGCGATGGAGGACCTCCAGTTGACGCTCCACGAATTCCGGGGAGCGTTGGCTCATGAAGCCGTAGAAACGGCGTACCGGCTTGGAATCACGCTCTATGACGCTGCCTATGTCGCGCTCGCATCACTGAGGGGCGGAGTCCTCTACTCGGCAGACGATGAGTTGGTGAGGAGGGCTTCGAGGGAAAATGTTCTGCACCTCTCAGAGTACGAAAGTTGAGCTGGAGGGCCGCCGTGCATAGGGTCCATTGCGCCTCCGCGGGATATCATCCGCGCGTTGGGTGATAGATAGCCGACGCGATGTCGAGCCGCATTGGCCGCGGAGCTGCCTGTCGGGGTTGTCGGGGTTCCGAAGGTGAAGTAATGGGTTCTGAGGGCCCTCACTCATTTCAACTCAACGGGTTCAGAAAAGCTCCTCATCCAGGCGGGGAAGGCAGAGAACTACCTCGGTCTCATCCGACTGGCTTGTTCAGTCGTGTTCTACGGGTGGATAATTGCGGTGGAGCTTCTCGATGTCGCTTGACTACCTGGATTCTTTCACGTGAACGGAACGAGAACAACTGAGAGGACCCCTACGGCCGCAGCTCCTATGAAACCCGGAGTTAACGAACCAAACGCACTCGGGAGGGCAAGCGCCGCTATCAACAAAGGCGCGGCAGCGCCACCGCCAGAAGCTCCTATCCCCCATACCAAAGAGTTCGCGCTGGTGACATCCCCGGGGTACAGGTACGCCCTCTTGTGGACCATTCCGAGGAGAAGGGGGAACGCGCTGTAGGTAAACAGACCGAAGAGGATCACTGAGATCTCAGTGAATATGGCATTTGGACTCAAGACGAAGGCGAGGAGGAAGACCACCGCTCCGAGGTTAGAAAATCCAAGTGCGAATCTATGACCGGCCCTGTCCTGTATTAACCCGAACAAGATCTGCGACCCCGTTCCTGCTCCGAGAGAAAGTGTGTAGATGAAACCAGTCTCCAAGCCGCCGAAGTGGTCGACATTAACCAGATAGAATGGGATGAGGGGGAGAACTCCTGTGCACAAACCACGCGAGAATGAAACTAAGGTGAGGGGAAGAAGGGGGCGAGCGAGCCTCCATTCAGGAAGCACAGACTTCCATACACTCCCCTTCGGTATCCTGGTTCTTGAAGCCTTTTCAAACGTGACTCCATTGAGGATGGCGAACCCTCCCATTCCACCAAGGGCCGCTGCCAAAGCCAGGATGCCAAGCGAAGGCAGAGTGGTGTAGGTAATCATCAACGTCGCCAAGAAGGGCAAGACCAGACGGCCGACACCCCCGATTGAACCATTCACCCCCATGGCTTTGCTGAGGTCCGAGGAATCTAACTTCTGGCCGAGGGCCGAGGCGCCGATTGGATGATAGAAGGAGCTCCCCACTCCGATTACGACGCTGAACAGGATCAAGACGATTACGAGAGGGGAACCTCCCAGGAAGAGAACTGACACGGCGTAGCCGGCTGTACCGAATGTCAGAAGGAGGACTCCAAGCGTCATCAACCAAGCGAAGTTTCCGCTCGAATCTGCCTTATTCCCCAGATAGGGGCTCACCACAATCGAGATCACGTTCTGAAGAGCGGTGAAGACCGAGACGGTCTGGAGGGA
>VBPP01000097.1 GCA_005877365.1 Nitrososphaerota archaeon | reverse complement strand
AGTCTGTCACGCTTATGGTCGTGTTGTAGTCACCTACCTTCGTGTAGGTGTGAATCAGTGCTTCTCCTTGAGCGGCCGTCCCGTCGCCGAAGTTGTAGTAAACGAAGTATCCTGGGACGCCACCCTTCTCGAACGCCCTGAAGGTGACGCTCAGGGGGGTCGCCCCTTTCAGGGGTGAGGCGACTACCTTGACGCTGAGCGGGGGCATCACCAACCCCCTGGCAAAGGTCGCTGTGATCGTCGCGTAGTCAATCAGCCTCCTCGTCTGTAGTATCTCGCTCTGCACGGAGTTTATCTGTGCGTCGACGCCCTGCAGGTATCCCTCTATCGCAATCGTCGTGTTCAGCCTGGTCGACTGACTCAGAAGCCTCACAAAGGCATCGCGCTCGGTAAGGAGCGACTGCAAGGTCGCGTTCATGTCAGTGTACTTGATCGTCACATCATTCGATGTAGAGACGAAGTTCGTCACGTTTCCGATTGCCTCGACTTGGGTTAACGCATTCTGATACTCCGAGGCCGGAACTCGCAGGACTGCAGTGGCACTGTTGTTGGTAGAAGATGAGAAGGCGACTTAGCCTCCGATCGAGTATGCAACTCCAGCCGCTCTTGTGAGCGCCGACTGAGGGGATGAGACTCGTAGTGTAAGGTTGCTGAAGAATTCGATGCTGCCGCTCTGGCCTGGCGAGGAAGACGGGGAAGCAGCTTTCGGTGTGGTAGAGTGTACTGTGCTTGCAGAAGCTGGATTCGGCGGCAATACTATAGTGGAGGGTCCTTGGACACCCCCGTCAGCCGCCGCGCTAGTTGCATCCTGCGCGCCTTTGAATGCTCCAAAGCCTGGCCCGGTTGCGGTCATCGTAGCGACGAATTGTGTCCCATAAGCTTGGCCAAATGTTACATCGTTACGCAGGGTACCTAACTGATACCCGCTACCTGGCGTGCTACCAATAGAGCCGGCGATTCCGACTAAGATCCCGGCGACGATTATGACCGCGGGCAAGGCAAAGAATAGAATTCTGAGTTGTTTTCCTTGTCCGAAGCGTAATTTCAAGCCTGTCCACTTTGAATCCGTCGCGCATGCGTCGACCTACTCGCGAACAGAGATTTTCAAAGCTTTTAGTCAGTCTCAAGCGACTCGAACTCAGGATGGCCGGTGAGCCAGCGGAGATCGACCGAGACCGAGTCGAGTACGAGCTAAGAGGGAAGACCTTGAAGGTCTATGCACACCTGCTGCGGGTCGATTCTTCCGGCGTGAGAGAGATACAGAGGGAGCTCGGTTTCTCGAGTCCGAGCATCGCCTTGCACCACCTGGAGAAGCTGGAAAGGCTCGGGGTCGTGGGCAAGGACAACGTCGGGAGGTACTTCATAGCCAGAAAGGTCGATGTCGGCATCCTCAGCGCCTTCGCGAGCATCGGTAGGTTAACCCTGCCGAGGCTCGGGTTCTATGCGGCCTTCTTCACGACGATAGCCATCGCGTATATGCTCGAGAGCGGCGCCTCGGCAAACCTCTATGCTGTCGTCGGAACCGTCGGAGGGGTCGTCGTCTTCTGGTACGAGGCTTGGAGGTCTTGGAGGAAGAGGCCGTTCTAAGGGTTAGGATTATGTAAGAGATGCGAGATTGACAATGAGGTGTCGAAGATGAGGCCAGTCGCGAGGGGGATTGCAGGGGGGTTGCTTCTGTCGTTGGTCGTAGTGGCAGGGCTCGCGTTGCTGTCTAGAGGCGGCCAATCCGTCGGTTCCCCCCTTTCCGATGACAAGGTCTACTTCAGCGTGTCCGTGACGACGACAATAACAGCGATGAGTACTACGACGACAGCGGCCGCGACTACCACAGGGCCCCTGCCTCTGGCCGCACTTAAATCGGCCGACACCGCCACGAGTGGGCAGGCCAAGTCTTCGTACTCTTTGCTCTTGACGTTCCTGCCAGTCGCGGCTGCGCTAGCCCTAGGCGCTTCCGCCTATCTCATCTCGCGAAGCAGAATCGAGAAAGAGGCGTAACCACCGCAATTCAGGGCGCGAGCTAATCTCGAAATGCTGGATTATCCTTAAGTATTGAGCCTCCTCCCATCATACGTACTCTTGCCCGACGAAGTCTCCACTATGGAAATGCTCGAAATGACTCCCCTCTTCTCAGGCTTGAATAAGGGACAGCTGAAGGCGATCGTCAAATCGTCAAAAGAAAGGTCCTTCAAGAAGGGTGAAGCGATCGTCCGGGAAGGCGAGTCTGGTGTCGGGTTCTACCTGATCGTCGGCGGTTCTGCCGAGGTCCGCCGCGACGGGAGGTCTCTCACGAGGTTAGCGCGAGGTCAATTCTTCGGGGAGATGGGCCTCCTCGATCAGCAACCTAGGTCGGCCGACGTAGTCGCTCTTGAGGACACGGACTGCCTTGTCCTCTCCTCGCCCACCTTCTGGTCGCTCGTATCCACCAATCCCAAGATAGCCCGGGCTCTCGTCCAGGAACTGGCTCGCAGGCTTCGGGAAACCAGCAGGACACTCACCGAGTGACACACTCCCACAACCGAGGCCGTCACCCTGTCGGTGGACCGTTATCTCCCTCGCGATGCTTGGACACGCTCACGCCGCTGCCGGCGAGAAGAAGGAGGCGCTCAAGATCCTCGAAGAGCTAAAGGCGCGGTCCGCGATGCAGTACGTTCCCGCATACTGGATCGCCGTGATCTACAACGGCCTGCGCGACGATAAGGAGGTATTCACATGGCTGGCGAGAGCCTATCGCGAGCGTTCAAGCTGGCTCGTCTGGATGAAGTTCGAACCGAGGTTCGACTGGATACGGTCTGACCCGCGTTTCGTTTCGCTCTTGAACAGGATGAAGCTCGCCTAGGTAGGTTTTGGGATATTGGCCGATATATCTCCGAGCGCCATAAATACACTGATATGAACACATATACGCAAATGACCTCCAGGAACCTCAGCGTGAAGAACGATGTCTACAAGAAGCTTCGCGAAGCGAAGAAGGGGAACGAAAGTTTCAGCGATGTAATTGAAAGATTGCTCGATGGGAGGCATGACCTGTTGGCTTTCGCAGGCATCCTATCCGGGGACAAGGAGTTTGAGCGAGTGAAGAGCGACATACAGCAGGTTAGGAAGAGGACGGTGCTGAGGAATTGATTGCGATAGATACCTCGGTTGCCATTGACTTCGCGGAGAAAGGTCGTCGGTCTCCAAGTTAGAATCTGCGCAGAAACTCACGTATTCGATTGGCATCTCCTCGGTGTCTCTCTTCGAGGTGCTGCATCCTCTACCACCGAAAACCCGACGCGCAGGAGAGGATAGTGAGGTCGTTCGTGCATCAGTTGAGGCTACTGCCCCTGGACTCGGATGCAGCCGAGGAGGCAGCCAAGATCATGGGTTCCCTCCTCAGGATAGGCTCACCAGTCAACGCGCTGGACGTGCTGATAGCCGGAACCGCGGTTGCCAACGGTGCTGAGAAGATTATTTCGAAGGACAGAGACTACGAAAAGATCGCAAAAGTCTCAGACCTGAAACTGGAGATTCTGCGATGATGGAATCATTCTGCGGGACGTAGGAGTCTTTGGAAGCCGGCGCTTCAACGACGACTCTTTCCAACCATACAAATCGACATAATCGGGATCTTGTAACTGTCGTCAGATGGCCGAGGGAAGGCCGCGCTTACATCACGAGTGCAATTGCCCTGCACGGACTCGCACTGCCGCCGACGAGGGCCAGAGGGACTCCGATGAACAAGAACTTCTTGCCGATCACGCGGTCGAGATTGGCCAGGTTCTCGAAGATCACGACTTTCTTGGGGAGAAGAGTCTTGTGGGCCACGAATGGAGGTCGGTCCGGGCTCGGGGAGTCTAATCCGACAGCCCCAAACCCTTTCTCGATAATGTAGTCGCAGGCCCCTTTGGTGAGGTCTGGATATTCCAACCAGTCAGGAGTCCGGCTCTTTGCTGTGTAGCCTGTAAGCAGGAGCAGGATCCATCCCTTTCCTTTCAGGTCTTGTAGGCCTCCTGCAGCCAGCCCGTTTCTAATGTCTTCTTTGCTTATGGGATGGCGCTTTGGTCTGCCGGAAAGGTCCAGCACCAGTCCATTCCCCACATAGTGTCCAAGAGGCATCCTGTCGACGGTCTCTCCTCCCTCGATCATGTGCGCCGGTGCATCGGTGTGCGTGGCTGTGTGCTCCGAGAAGGCCCACACAAAAGAAAGGTAGCCGTCTTCCTTCGGGGTCTGGATGGTGGCCTTCAGTGGTTGAGGGGCTCCGGGAAAGACGGGCGTATCCAGGCTCCTGAGCTCCACAGAAAGGTCGACAATTTCCTTGAAGAGCGGCCTTTCGTCCAACTACGACACGAGCACCCTGAACCCGCGCGGAAGAGGTTCTTAATATCCTTCTGCAGCGTAGAGCCCATCGACTACTCGGCAGGTATCGCTAGCCGGTTTGCCGTGTTTCCGGAGGCTCAGAAGAGGTCGAGGAAATGAGAGACCTCCCACTGGGTCACCTGGTCGGCCGCCTTGGAGCTCTCGAAGTACCTCTGAGTCAGGAACTCTTCGAACAGGTCGTTGCCGAGGGTCTGCCTCAACAGCCCATCACCTTCAAACTCCGAAAGAGCTTCGCCCAGCGACCGCGGCAGAGGCGCCAGGCCGCGAGATGCCCTCTCCCTGTCTGTCATTAGGGAGGCGTCGAACATGAGAGGCTCCCCCGGGTCCAACCTCTTTTCCGTCCCCTCCAAGCCGGCGGCTAGGGTGCAGGCGAGCAACAGGTAGATGTTGCACGAGTTGTCTGGAATCCGGATTTCGACCCTGGTGGCTTCGCCTCGCTCGTCCGGGATCCTGACCGCGGCCCCGCGGTTGCCCGGCCCGTAGGTGACGGCGTCTGCATTCCACCTTCCAGGAAGGAGCCTCTT
>VBPP01000096.1 GCA_005877365.1 Nitrososphaerota archaeon | reverse complement strand
CAGACGAGGCCTTTCTCAGGCAGGTGAAGGGCTCGATGGACGCCGGCGCGATTGGTCTGGCGGTCGGAAGAAATGTGTGGCAGCACAACGACCCCCTCGCGATGACCAATCACCTTCGGCAGATCATCTTCGAGAACAAGCCGGTTGAAGCGATCCTGCCTAGCCTGACGGTGTAGTTACTCCTCAGCCTTCAGATGCTTCTCGAACCATCCGAGGTAGTGCTTAATCCGCGCGACTCTGTGCTTTGGCTTTCCGGTTCTGGACAGGTCATGGTTCTCCCCGGGGAAGAGGACCATCTCCGCCTCCTTCCCCAGGTACTTCAGCGCGGTGTAGAATTGAAGTCCCTCGACCATCCAGCACCGGTAGTCCTCGAAAGAATGGACGACGAGGAGAGGTGTCTTCACGTTCTTCGCGTATCGGAGAGGTGATAGGGCGAGCAGCTTCTCCTCGTCGGCCCAAGGATCTCCCGCCATCTGGTCCTCCGTGAAGTAGGTCCCGATATCCGAGGTGCCGAAGAAGCTCATCCAGCTCGCTATGCTCCTATCTGTTACGGCCGCGCGGAACCTGTCGGTGTGCCCGACGGCCCAGTTTGTCATGAACCCACCGTACGAACCCCCCGCGATGGCGACTCGGGCTCCGTCGACGAAAGAGAAGTTCTCGATGACGTGGTCGAGCGCCTCCATCAAGTCCATGAAGTCCCTCTTGCCATACTCGCCTCTAATGTCTGCAAACTCCTCGGTGTAGCCGTCGCTCCCCCTCGGATTTGTGCAGATGACAGCGAAGCCACTCGCGGTGTAAACCTGGAGCTCATGCATCAACGAGTAACCAAAAGCCGTCTTTGGTCCGCCACGCACGTAGAGGATCGCGGGTATCTTCTCCTTCGAGAGGTGAGAGGGAGGTTGAAAGACCCATCCATCGATGCGCACTCCGTCGCTGGCAGTGAAGGAGAACTCTCTCGGTGGGAGATGATCCACTTCCTTTTGGACTTCCGAATTCAGAGAGGTTAAGGGACGCTCACTTGTCTCCTTGAGATAGAGCTCCTCAGGGTGGTGTGAGTCCATCGCGACGAAGGCCACACGCTTCCCCTTCACGTCGAAGCCCTCCACGCTCCTCTCACCGCCAATCACGAGCTCTGCCTCCTTTCCCGGCCTCAAACGAAGGAGGTGGACCGCGCCTCCCTCGGCCTGAAGGAAGTACACGTAGTCCTCCTCCCACATTATGCGCGTGGGTCCGTGCGGCTTCGTCCTCACGTCGCTATTCAGGGTGTTCGCCTTGTTCCGGTCGGCATGTTCTACCTGGACTGGCTGAGAACCGCCGCCTGCATGGACGACCCAGAGATGGTCGTGGGAAGCGAAACCATGGGCAAGCCTGTTCCCGGTGAAGGCAATTTCTCCATCGTCGGGGCTCCAGACCAGAGTTGTGATCGACGCGTCGGAGCTGGTGAGCTTCAGTTCGTCCCCCGTCTCCAGTTCTCTTACGTAGAGGTCTGTGATGTACGGCTTCATGTCGTCTAATGCGGCAAGGTACGCGACCTTCTTGCCATCGTGGGAAGGCTGGACTTCGGTCACGTCGAAGTTTCCCGTCGTAAGCTGTTTCGCATCCTCGGTTCTGAGGTTCACAACGAAGACGTGGGTTCTCGAATTGTACGTGAAACCCCTCCCGTTGTACCAGAGCCCAATTCGCCTCACCACGCGCACATCGTCCTTCTCTTCCTCCGTGACCGGGGAGACGAAGTAAATCGAGTTGGAGTCCGCACCCCATTGAGGCCCTTCTATGCCCTCCTTCCTTCTGACTATTCTCCTGGCCTCGCCTCCGCCCGCCGAGACGACGTAAAGCTCGTTGCCTTTCTCATCCTTGGTTAGTGACCTCCTCGAGAGAAAGAGAATCTCTCTCCCGTCGTGAGACCAGACAGGGTCGTAGTCTCTCCCACCGTAGGCGAATCGGGTCAAGCCAGAACCGTCTGAGGAGGCGATCCAAATGTCTGAGGTATAGGCGTCTTCTTCAAGATTGGCCTGGTGCACAGAGAGGGAGATTTTCTTCCCATCGGGAGAGAAACTCGGGTTCGAGATCATCTTGTAGTGCGAAATGTCCTCAGGGACTACTGGGCGCCCCAACCCTCAGTGCTGTCTTCAGAACGAACTTATG
>VBPP01000095.1 GCA_005877365.1 Nitrososphaerota archaeon | reverse complement strand
ATGGACTCCTACTACGCACTGGAGGCCAGTTTTGATGTCTTGGGTTGACTCGTGCCTAGTTCGTAGGACTGACCCCGAATGTAAAACATATGGGAGAGGTAAAACATTTATATGCGTCTTACCTTCTCAGGCGGTATGAACAAGCTGGGGCGCGTCTCCTCGAAAGGGCAAGTAGTCATCCCTGCCGAGCTGAGGGAGAAGCTCAAGATAACTAGGACCGTGCTGATCAGGGAAGACGGAGGGAAGATTGTCATGGAGCCTTGGGTCTCGATGGAAGAAGCGTTCGGTTCCGGCGGGAAGGAGATGATCGACGCGGCGATCGAGATTTCGAGGGACAGGAGGCGCGAAGTTGAGTCTGAACGCCCGTAGCTATGCATTTGACGCCGGCGTCATCTTCCTCTTTTACGCCGGTGTCCCAACCGTGAGAGCGTTCTTCGATAGAGTCTTTGCAGGTCGGGCATCAGGCTTTGTATCAGAGGTCAACCTCGCTGAGTTCTACTACAAGACAGCGGAGAAAAAAGGCGTCGACGTCGCAGAAATCCAGTACCGACAGGTCAGGGGGTCGCCCCTGAAGGTTGTTGCCCCCGATGAGAACACCACCAGGGAAGCCGCGCTCTGGAAATTCAGAAACAGGACTCTCTCCCTGGCCGACTGCTTCGCGATTGCGACCTGGAGGGAGAGAGCGCAGATATTGCTGACGACGGACTCCGAACTCGCGAAGCTCAGAGGCGTCAAATCGGAATACATCTCGGTACCTTAGTTTGGAACTGGCCCAAAGCTGTATCAAGGATGCTGCGTTGTGCGATGGGACCCGGAGAAATGATAGGGGTACGATCTGAATGCTAAGTCTATTTCTGGTGTGGGGGCCGTTCGGCTTTCGCATGGACGAGCTGGCCGAGGTCGTCGGAGGCAAGCGAGTCAGCATGACCGTCCTTTACGGTCCCAGGTATTTTGCCCCACTCCGCTACCTCGCGCTCTTTCTGAAGACACTCATCCTTCTCATGAGGGAGAGGCCGGGCGTCGTCTACGCGCAGAACCCGCCGATTTTCTGTCCCCTCACCTGCCTGATCTACAGTCGATTAGCGAGAAAGAAACTTCTGGTCGACCACCACTCCGTCTGGCAGCTGAAGACGGTGGGAGGTCTGGTGGGGAGAGTGATCGGTTTCCTGGAGAGGTTCGCTGCCGCATCCGCGTACGCGAACACGGCGCCCAACTCGGAGTGGGCGTCTCAGCTGAGGTGGATGGGAGGGAGGAGGGTCGAGCTCATTCACGACTACGTTCCGAAGAATACAAACTCGAGGGACGAATCGCTGAGGCGCAAGTACTCGCAAACGCCGATAATCGCGATTGCATCGCACGGGGGCCACCCTCTTGAGTTGATGGAAGCGGAGGGCGCGGCGGCGGGGCAGGTGAACGGCCTCACACTCCTCATCAGCGGCCCCGAGGAGAAGCTCAAGAAAAGGTTCGAGGCGATGAAGGCTCCCCCGAACGTAAAGTATGTGGGATTCCTGCCAAGAGATGAGTATGAGCGTCTGAAGGCTTCCTGTGACTTGGCGGTGAACGTAACTGTGGAGCCTCACACGCTCTCGCACGTCCTCTTCGAGTTCGTGGCCAGCAAGCTGCCGACAATCACCTCGAGGAAGATCGTTGTCGAGGAGGTCTTCGGGAATTCTCTTCAATATCTCGACATGAACCACCCCGAGGAGCTCGTCCGCGTCTTGAGGCGCTTCTCCACCGATGAGGATTTGAGAGCCACGTTCAGGGCTCGAAGCCTGCGGAAGCATGCGGAGTTGACCACACTTCACGAAGAAGAGGTCCGTCACCTTCGGGCGCTGCTTCCCCTGCAAGATCATTAGTCTCACACCAGCTGGCGCATCGCTGTGCTGTTCCGCCAAGTAGCTAAAGAGGGAGTGAAGGCGGTGGAGAGTGCGTACTACAATTCAAGGCCAACTGGTCCCTCGGTTTCTGAGTTCGGGTAACCCGTGCGGAGGCGGACTGGGGAGGATGCGCTCCCGCCGAGTGATTGAGGGGCGGCCTCCCGGTCTTAGGGGACGAGTCGGTCTGAGGATTCAGACTTCCCCGTAAAACGCTTAATATCGACGCTGTCGGCGAAGCGAATAACATTGAAGGCCATAATCTTGAGTGGTGGCCAGGGTCTGCGCCTTCGGCCGCTGACGGACGACAAGCCCAAACCCCTCATTCCCGTCAACGGAAGGCCAATCTCCGAGCATCAGATAGAGTGGCTCAGGAAGAACCCAGCAATCGACGGGATTGTCTTCGCCTGCGGGTACCGATGGGAGAAGCTGAGGGACCACTTCGGCAAGGCCTACCAGGGTCTCTCGATAGATTACAGCGTCGAGGAGGAGCCGCTCGGCACAGGAGGAGCCATCAAGAAGGCTCTCGCCCGGGTTGAACCGGAAGGTTCGGCTGTCATTCTCAACGGTGACGTCATAACCGACCTCGAGCTGAAGCGGATGGCCGACTGGCACAGCTCGACCGCCCAGACGACGGTCACGATGCTCGTCGTCCCGTACAAATCGAGGTTCGGTGTCGTCTACATCGACAAGCTCAGGACCGTGAGGAAGTTCGAGGAGAAGCCTGAGTTTCCAGACGTCTGGATCAACGGCGGCGTCTACGTCGCGAACGTGAAGAGGCTGATGAAGTACCTCCCCGAGAAGGGGGACATCGAGAGGGAGACCTTCCCGAAGCTCGTCCCGTACGGCGAGATAACCTCCTTCCCCTACTACGGGAACTGGTGGTACGTGGACTCGATGAAGGACCTGCAGGAAGTCGAGGTCGAGCTGAAGGCGAAGCAAGGCTGACCCTGCTTCCTTAGCGCTC
>VBPP01000034.1 GCA_005877365.1 Nitrososphaerota archaeon | reverse complement strand
CATCCAGTGACGTACTGGTGGGTTACGCAGGTGCCTTCGGAGCAGAAGATGGCTCTGCAGTTCGCTTCTGACATGCAGAAGATCGGCATAACGGTCGACGTCGTCGGCCAGCCATGGCTGACGGTCGTCGCGAACCTCGCAGCGGAAAGCAGCTCACCCAACGTCGTCTCCATCACAGACGGAGCAAGCTACTTCGAGGCAGGCTCGGTGCTCCAGTCCAGGTATACGACGCCCTCGCAAGGAACCTGGGAACAGAACGAGTGGCTGCACAACTCCAGCCTGGACAGCATGATCTTCTCCGCCCTCTCCACCCTCGACCAGACCCAGCGCTTCCAGCAGTACAACACAATTCAGCAGCAGATATACAACCAGTTCCCCACAGTCTACGCCTTTGATGTCTACGAGGCAAGGGCTTACTATCCCACCGTTGTGAACTGGTATGCAGCGAACGGGCATCCCATAGTTCTCCTCGGCTACAATTTCTACTTCAGGGACTTCCAGTTCTACCCATCGCAGTTGACCGCCCTCTTCGGCTGATTTGAGGGGAGAGCGGTCCGCACCCTTTATTTTCGAATATCAGACGGCTCCGCCTCACGTGTTTGATGTATCGGGTCTCCTGCCCCTCGGGTAACCACGCCTCATGAAGTCATGGACCTTCGCAATAAAGCGGCTCGCCTACTCAGGCGTTTCACTCGTCGGCCTCTCGATGCTGATCTTTGTTATCGCCCGCGTCCTACCCGGCGACCCCGCGAGGCTCGCGCTCGGGCCCAGGGCGCCGCAGTCGGTGGTCGACGCCCTACGCATTCAGCTGCACTTGAACGACCCCGTCTACACCCAGTACTTCTACTGGTTGAGGGGAATTTTCACCGGCGACTGGGGCATCGCGCTCTTCACACAGAGAAATGTTCTCACCGACGTTTCAGACTTCCTGCCAGCCACGGTTGAGCTAATCCTCTTCGCCGCGATCATCGATCTTGTCATCGCCGTGCCGTTGGGTCTCGCGGCGGGCAGGCGCGCCAACTCGCTGGTCGACAACGGTGTGAGGATAATTTCCTACGTCGGAATCGCGGTGCCCTCCTTTGTCGTTGCGATTCTGCTGCAGCTCTTTCTGGGTTATGGGACTCATCTGTTCCCGCTCATAGGGAGGATCAGCCAGAACGTCGCACCGCCGGCTCCAATCACCGGCCTCTACACGTTGGACGCCCTGCTCACCGGGAATCTTGGTGCCCTCGCCGACGCCGTCTGGCACCTGATCCTCCCGGCCTTCGCGCTCGCACTCGGTCCGATAGCGCAGGAGGCAAGAATCATGCGCTCGAGCGTCGTCGAGAATCTGGACAAGGATTTCACGCTTTCAGAGGTCTCCCACGGTCTCCCCGAGAGGACTATCACGTTCAAGTACCTGATGAAACCTTCGCTCATCCCAACAATCACGATTTACGCCCTCGACATCTCTGCCCAGATAGCCAATGCGTTCCTAATTGAAACCATCTTCATCTGGCCGGGATTCTCGAAGTACGGGCTGAACGCGATGCTGAGCAAGGACCTGAACGCGATCGTCGCCGTAGTAATGGTCGCGGGCGTCATGTTCGTCATCGCGAACATACTCGTAGACCTTGTCGTGGGGTACCTCGACCCGCGCATCAGGCTTCAGCGGAGGACGGAAGAGTAGCATGAAGTCGTCAAGAACTCGGAGGGAGGTGTACGGAAGATACTGGTACAAGTTCAGGAAGAACAATCTCTCGATAGTCGGCCTGGCGTGCATCGTGGGAGTCGCCTTCGTAGCGCTACTCGCTCAGTGGATCTCCCCCCATCCGGCAAGCGCCGGCCTCTACGTCAACTTCGGCAACGCGGGTGCCGCCCCCTCCGCCTCCCACATATTCGGGACCGACCAGAACGGCCGGGACATACTGAGTCGAGTCTTCTTTGGTTTCAGGTACTCCCTGACGCTCGTCGCGGTCGTCCTCTCCGTGACGGTCGCCCCCGGCGTCGTGCTCGGCCTGGTCGCGGGGTACTACATGAACCGCTGGTTTAGCGCCGTGATCATGCGTCTCGCAGACATATTCATCGCCGTCCCACCGCTTCTGCTCGCCCTCTCAGTCGCTTCCGTGCTCACCCCGAGCGCGATTAACGCCATGCTTGCGGTATCGCTCGCATGGTGGCCCTGGTACACAAGACTGGTGTACAGTTCATCCTCCTCGATCAGGAACGAGGATTTCGTCAGGGCGGCCGAGCTCGTCGGCGCGAGTCGATGGCACATCATGTTCAAGGAGATACTTCCGAACAGTCTGGGGTCTATCCTCACGAAGGTTACCCTGGACTGCGGCTGGGTAGTCCTCATCGGGGCTTCCCTCAGCTTCGTGGGCTTGGGAGCCCAGGCCCCCACGCCCGACATAGGGACCATGATCGCCGAAGGCTCCGCATACCTTCCGGGGCAGTGGTGGATCAGCATATTCCCCGCCCTCGCGATAGTCATCATCATCCTCGGCTTCAATCTCCTCGGAGACGGGATCAACGACATGTTCGCCTCCGGCGTTGCGTGAGCCTTGAGTCGTCTGGTCAAACCCATGGTGGATTTCAGATAGTTGCCTCTTTTGGAGGTGAGGGACCTCAGGGTAGAGTATCGCGTCTACGAAGGGACGCTCAAAGTACTGAACGGCGTCAATCTCTCTCTCGAGAAGGGCGAGAAGGTTGGCATCATCGGCGAGTCCGCCTGTGGAAAGACTACGACGGTGAAGACAATCATGAGGCTCCTCGCCAAGAACTCCAAGATAGCCGGCGGGGAAGTGACCTACAAGGGAGAGGACGTCCTGAAGATGTCCAAGAAGAGGCTCACCGAGCTGAGGAGGAAGAACATCTCCATGGTATTCCAGGACCCCTCGGCCGCCCTCAACCCCGTGTTCACCGTAGGGCAGCAGCTGTACGACATCATCAAATTCTCGACAGACGAGCGACTCTCTAAGGAAGAACTTCACGACAGGGCCGTCGAGGTGCTCAGGCAGGGCGCCCTCCCCGAGCCCGACAGGATACTCGACAGCTACCCATTCCAGCTGAGCGGCGGGATGAAACAGAGGGTGAACATCTCCATGGCGCTGGTCTCGGCCAGCGAACTGCTGATTGCTGACGAGCCGGGCACTTCGCTCGACGTAACGATTGAAGACCAGATAATGAGGCTACTCAAGAAAATCGTCGAGGAGAAGGGAATATCGATTATCCTCGTCAGCCACGCCCTCGGAACCGTGAAGAAGTTCGTGGACAGAATCTACGTGATGTACGCCGGGAGCATCGTGGAGGAGGGGCCGACTCGCGAGGTCTTCAACAGCCCGCAGCACCCCTACACCCAGTTGCTCATCAAGGCGGTCCCAAAGCTGACCGGGGGAGGGATTCCCGAGGGGATTCTCGGGCAGGTTCCGAGCTACCTGAACCCGCCGGCGGGATGCAGGTTTGTCACGAGATGTCCGTACGCCATGAA
>VBPP01000033.1 GCA_005877365.1 Nitrososphaerota archaeon | reverse complement strand
CGTAGACCTTCTCAATCTTTCTCACCCCGACGTCGCCGATAGAGACAGTACCCCTGCTCATCCTGTCCAAGAATTTCGAGAACACCTCTGCGACCTGAGGGTCGATGTCGTCGAGAAAGTACGGGCGAAGCACACCAAGCCTTGGAGTTTCGAGGGGAACCTCGAGATCGGAGAGGTAGTTCGGAACCCCTACCTCTTCGGTCGTGATGTCACCATTCTCGTAGCCGGCTAGCTCCTGCAGCAACGCTGCGGCGTCCCAGGCGCAGCTCGTCAGCGTCCCAACCGTGTCGAATGAGGTACTGAGAGGAATCACTCCGACGCGGCTTATCCTCCCGTAAGTTGGCTTCAACCCCACGACACCGCAGAGGGAGGAAGGAATCCTGACCGAACCGCTCGTGTCCGTCCCCAAGGCTGCAATCGTCATCTCGGCCGCCACGGCCGCGGCCGAGCCCCCGCTCGAGCCACCCGAAACCCTGTCGGTGTCCCACGGGTTCCTGACCGGGCCGTAGAATGGGTTGACATTTGTTACTCCCGAGGCGAATTCGTGGAGGTTCGTTGTTCCAATCAGGACGGCTCCCGCCCCGATTAGTCGCTTTACGACGAGGGAGTCGTAGTTCGCCACGTTCGTGGCGAGAATCTTCGAACCTGCCGTACATCGGACGCCCTTGATGTAAAAGATATCCTTCATCGCTATCGGGATGCCGTGAAGAGGACCTGAGTACTTCCCCTCTCGAATTGCTCCTTCGGCCGCCTCGGCTTCTCGGAGGGCCCTATCCCTCAGGATAGTAATGAACGAGTTGATGGTCGGGTTGAGCCGCTCCGCCCTCTGGAGAACCTCCTCGGTCAATGTCACGGGCGAGATCCTTCCTCGCATGATCTCGGGAGCTAGCGTCCTAATCGTCTTTTTCATTGCTCTGCATTGGCCTTCTACCCTTATTACGAGTTTGGCCCACTTTTTCTCGGTCGAAAGAATTTAACGACGAAGGGCACCACCTTCGAGAGCCTTGGTGCTCGAGCCCGAGAAGTACGCGACCGTGGCTGACTCGTTCAAGAAGCTCGTGAGCCTAACGAGAGTTGGCCCTCGAGTTGAGCGCGTCGCCACCCCCGAGTCTTACGGACGTGTGCTGGCAGAGAACATTGTGCCTCGGGTCGACCTTCCCTCCCGCCCCGTCTCCCACATGGATGGTTACGCCGTGAATGCCGTCTCCCTCTCAGAGGCCTCGGAGGAGAAGCCAGTGCGGTTGCGGTTGAGAGGTGAGGTTCGGTTAGGTGAAATCCAGAAGAGACGGCTGGGTCGGGGTGAGGCGATCAGGGTGCCTACCGGCGGATACCTCCCGAGGGGAGCCGACGCCGTGGTTCCAGTCGAGCGAGCCACCGCGAAAGGCAACTCTGTCTTCGTTGCGAAGTACCACTCAGCTGGAAGTTTCGTCTACCCGAAAGGCGCGGACGTCGCGAGAGGAGTGAGGGTTCTCGACAGGGGGCGCCAGCTGAGGCCGCAGGATGTCGGATTGCTCCTATCCCTTGGCATCGATGAAGTCGCCGTCTACAAGAGGCCAAGAGTGGCGATTATCGCCACGGGGAATGAGTTGACAGATTCTTTGACTGGTATTCATCATGGCCGCGTCAGGAATAGTCATGGCTTCGTCTTCTCGAGGCTCGTTGAAGAGATGGGAGGGGTTGCGGTTGACCTGGGGGTAGTGAAAGACGATATGAGGAAGATCGCACGGAAGGTCAAGCAGGCCCTTGGCAAGGCGGAGATGGTCGTCACAATCGGGGGCACCTCGCTTGGAGGCCTCGACCTCGTCGGGGATACTCTTCGCAAGTTCGTCAAGCCCAGTCAGATAGTCCATGGAATAAGGATGGATAGGGGGAGGGTCGCAGGGGTAACGGCGATTCAGGGTAAGCCCGTCGTGATGCTGCCGGGCCCCATTCAAGGTGCGATGAGCGCCTTCGTCCTTTTCGTCGCTCCCATGATAGGGGCGATTGGAGGACACGATGCAACGATGAATCGCCCTGTGAAGGCCAAGCTCACTGAAGCCTGGGAGGCTAGGAAGAGGTTCCCGAATTTCACTAAGGTGGTGTACGTCAGGCTGTCTCAGGCCGAGACAGGACTGGAAGCCACCCCGATGGTCGGGGAGACGGAATCGATGACGATCCTCACCAGCGCGAACGGTTACGTCATCGTCCCGGAGGAGCGAACGGAGATTCCCAGGGGAGGAACCGTGGAGGTGCACCTCCTCCCCGGGTTCTCCTACCTCGCGGACCGTCTCTTCGACTGAGCGAACCGCGCTTTCGCCCTTTCGAAATCAGCGCGTGTGTCGATGTCAACCAAAATGCCATCGTCGTCCACCTCCACCTCATGAATGCTTTCGGGGTGCTTTCTGACGACAGCCTTTCCCCCGACGTCCCCAGAAAGGGTTCCGAGCTCGTCGAAGAAATCTCTGGCGAAGAGGACGGGATTGCCTCTTCTCCCCCGGTAGACTGGAATCACGATTCCAATCCTTGAGGTCTGGTAGCTCTCGATAATCCTGTTAATCGTTGCAACAGAGACGAACGGCTTGTCCGCCAGCCCAAACAGGACAGCCTCCGAGTCGCGGTCAATCGCGCCGAGTCCCGCTCTGATCGAGGAGCTGATTCCTCTTGAACTATCCGTATTCAGGACGACCTTGGCTCCCAGCAGCCGACCTCTTTTCACCGAGTGAATGCCGAAGACTACCAAGACCTCGTCAGCTTTGGAGGCTCCGAACGTCTTCAGCACCCGCTCGAGGACAGTCACCCTGCCCAGTTTCAGAAGCTGCTTGGGGCCCCCCATTCGGGAGGAGCTCCCCGCGGCTAGAATTATCGCTGAGATCACGCCTGACTGAGACGAGTCGGGCCCTTCCAATACTTTTTGGTTACGACCCTGGCTCGAGGCTAAGCATATAAGATGGGAGGCCTCAACGGTCCCTCGATTGAAACACACCGAGTTCGCCAGGATCCTGAACAGTCTGGTCGGCAGGAGAGAACCTTTCGCGGTCGCGACGGTGGTTCGGACGGAGGGCTCCTCCCTCGGCAAGCCTGGTTTCAAGGTGATAATATCGAAGGAGGGGGAGACCGTGTACGGCTCACTCGGTGGCGTCTGCCCCGAGTCAGCGATAGTGAGTACCGCCCAAGGGACGATGAAGACGGGACAACCCAAGACGGTGAGGGTCTTCCTCGAGAGTGTGGAGAAGGCTGTCGAGGGGACCGTCGTGAGCCAAAGCGAGGACGAGATCCACGTTGAAACGAACTGCGGGGGGACGATGGAGGTCTACGTAGAACCCTACCTTCCTCAGCATAGAATGATCCTGGTCGGCCAAGGGGGGAAGGATGACGTTGAAGATGCCTTGGTGAAGATGGGCAAGACGCTCGACTTCGAAGTAATCGTGGTGGACCACAGCCCCGTGCTGAGCGAGGAGCCCGACCAGCTGATCAAGGAGATGGATTACGATCTCTCCCGTTTCAAGTTCGGCGAGTCAGACTCGTCAAGCTCAGGTTCGTGGGCCTGCTCGCGAGCAGACAGAGGGTCAAGGACGACCTCCAAGCGCTCCGCGCGCAGGGCTACCCCGAGAAGTTCGTCGAGTCGGTAAGAGCCCCCGTCGGCGCAGATATCGGGGCTGTCACGCCGTCGGAGATAGCTCTTAGCATCATCTCTGATATCGTTGCTACGAAGTACGGGAAGGAGTTGCCTCAGAAGGACGTCAAGCAACCTGCTTCCTTGCGGACTCCCGAGAGGGAGTAGCACGGGTTCGCGCCTCGCGAATCGGTTCTCCTTCCACCCAGAGCTCTCCGCCGCCCACGATCTTCTCCCGCTTCCAGACGGGTAACGAGTGCTTGACCGTCCCTATCGCGAAGCGACACGCCTCAAAGGCTTCTTCTCTGTGCTCGGAGGAGACAGCGACGGCGACGCTGATCTCCCCAACGGGAAGACTCCCCTCCCTGTGAAGAATCTTGACTTTCTTCACGGGCCACCTCTCCCTAACCTCCGCCTCGATCTCCCGTATCCTCTTCTCTGCCATCGCGCGATACGCCTGGTACTCCAGACTCTCCACCGAGTGGCCTTCGTTGACGCTGCGGACGGTCCCCAGAAAAAGCACGACTCCCCCCGCACGATCGTCCTTCACCGAGTTGACCACCTCCGCCGGGTCTATTCTGCGTCTGGTCAGATGAGCCGCAGCGGCTGTGCCTCTTCTCATCGCTAACCACCCGCCACAGGAGGGAGAAGAGCCACCTCGTCCCCGTCGTGAAGCACGGTTCTTGGCTCCGCGAGCTGAGAGTTGACGGCGACCTTGATCGAGCGCTTCATCGCGGCGAGCTTCGGATGGTTCTTCGAGACGGTCGAGAGCAACGCTTCAATCGTTGAATGGTCCGACAGGGTCATCGCCTCCTCACCGGTCCCGGCGGCATCGCGCGCCTGTGCGAAGTAAAGAACACTCACTCTTGGCGTCGCGGGCTACCCCCCTATCGCGTTCATGTTTCGCGGCTTGGCCCACGCCTGCTTCACCCAGGGCATGTACCCGACGCCGTCGGGTTTCTTCCAGACGGACTGGAGGATGTAATCGGAGAGTTCGTCGTCACTCCCTCCGTTACGGATTATCGGCTTCAGGTCGTGGTACTCGGTGTCGAAGAGGCAGGATAGCAGCTTTCCGTCTGAGGTGAGCCTAACCCTGTCGCAGGCGTCGCAGAAGGGGTCGGTCATCGGGGTGATAACCCCCAACTCGCCTCTTCCGTCACGGAACTTCCAGAGTGTTGCGGTGTCTCCGGATTCGCGCCCGTTCGGCACCATCTCGTATCGGGTCCTGGCTGTTTCTAGAATTTCGGCTCCGCTGACCATGCTATCGGGG
>VBPP01000081.1 GCA_005877365.1 Nitrososphaerota archaeon | reverse complement strand
GGAAGTCTTCAAGCCGGGCATGTATGTGGACGCGCTCTCGATCACCAAGGGGAAGGGATTCGAGGGTCCCGTGACGAGGTTCGGTGTAAAGAGAAAGCAACACAAGTCGAGAAAGAGCGTGAGGGCGGTAGGTGTCATCGGCCCGTGGCACCCGGCCGCAGTGATGTACACCGTCGCAAGGGCGGGTCAGAAAGGATTCCAACAGAGGACGGAGACTGGGAAGAGGATACTCCTGATTGGTAACGCGAAGGAGAAACCGATAACCCCTCCTGGTGGGTTCCTCCACTTCGGGAACGTCGAGGGAGACTATGCCGTGGTAAAGGGTTCGCTTCCGGGGACACCGAAGAGATTCGTTCTTCTGAGACATCCCGCCAGGACGAAGGTGAAGAGGAAGATAGCCCAGCCCCAAGTACTGGAGCTGAGCCCTCTGGGAGGGGCCCAGAGATGAACGCAAGCGTCGTAGAACTTGACGGGAAGAGCTCAAGAAAGGTCGAGCTACCGCCGGCCTTCGAGACTCCACGAAGACCCGACCTGATAAGGAGGGCCTACTGGCTTGTCAACTCACATCATATTCAGCCCAAGGGGAGGGACCCCATGGCTGGAATGAAGACGAGCGCCGAGACGAATAACCCCCCCACGGGGAGGGGCATAGCGAGAGTCCCGAGGGTCAAGGGGGACCGCTACCCGAGGTCAGGGCAGGCGGCGGGGATAGCCAGTGTCGTAAAAGGGAGGCTGCCCCATCCACCAAAAGCAGAGAAGGTGGTCTACCTGAAGATCAACAAGAAGGAGAGGAGGCTGGCGCTCGCCTCCGCCGTGGCATACACCGCCCATGAAGATGCGGTCGTGTCGAGGGGACACAGGATCAAGAGGTTGGAGCTGCCCATAGTCGTCTCCGACGACTTTGAGAGCGTCAGCAAGACCTCAGAACTCGTCAGCCTCCTCGAGAAGGTAGGGTTGAAGGAAGAGCTGCAGAGGCTCTACGATGGTGTGAAGCGAAACAGCGGGCAGTCGAGACTGAGGGGCAGGTCTTACAGGGAGAGGGTCGGTCCCTTAGTAATAGTGACGAACGACAGGGGGGTGGGACGGACCGCCCAGTCGATCCCTGGAGTCGAGGTTACAAGAGTCGATAGCCTGAACGTGCTTCAGCTTGCCCCGGGAGGAGTGCCGGGCAGGCTCACCATGTGGACCGAGTCGTCACTGACGGCCCTCCCGCCCCTCCAGAACAACAACGAAAGGGAGGAAGAGTCGTAAGTTGCGACTTGAGGACGCCCAGAAGATTGTGGAGAGGCCCTACGTCACGGAGAGGACCTTCGACCAGATCGAGAGGGAGAACAAGCTCTGCTTCATAGTCGCCGACAGGGCTTCGAAGCCTCAGGTGGCAGCGGCCGTAGACTCGCCCCCGAGAACTCAGCAACGGAGCTCGCCACTAAACTCGGGTTGGTGTAATTTGGGAAAGAGAATACAACAGCGAAGGGCGGGGAAGGGGGGGATCCAGTTCAGGAGCAGGACGAGAGGGAAGATCGCTCCCGTCAGGTATCCCAAGATCGGAACGGAAGCCCATGAGACAGGGGTAGTCCGGGCCATCCTCGACGAGCGGGGAAGAAGCGCCCCACTAGCGCAGTTAGAGTACGGAAGGAGCCAGTTCACGTACGTCCCCGCGGCCACGGGTCTCTCGGTAGGTAGGGAGATTCAGTTCGGAGCCTCTGCGGAGGTATCGTCGGGGAACATCCTCCCTCTCTCCAGCATACCTGAAGGGACAAGGGTCTGCAACATAGAGCTCAGACCTGGCGACGGAGGAAAACTCGTCAGGTCCTCGGGAGGCTCGGCGGTCCTCTTCTCGAAGGCGGGGGGTAGCGCGATACTGAGGCTTCCATCGGGGAAGAACATCATGATAGACCAGAGGTGCAGGGCGATGATCGGAGAGATCGCGGGAGGGGGGAGGCTTGAGAAGCCTTTCCTCAGAGCAGGGGCGAGGCACCACGCGAAGCGGGCAGCCGGAAGGGCCTACCCGAGGATGAGGGGAATCGCGATGGCAGTCGTCTACCACCCGTTCGGGGGTGGAAGGCACCAGCACCCCGGCAAGTCTACGAGCACCTCAAGGAACGCGCCGCCCGGAAGGAAGGTTGGTCTGATAGCTCCGAGGAAGACGGGTAGAGGGAGACTCCCGCGAGCGAGTGCGGAGGTAAGGGGGAGATAGATGCCGAGAGAGTACAAGTATAGAGGCTACACGCTCGAGCAGCTCAACGGAATGCCCACGGAGGCCCTCCTGCAGCTCCTCCCCTCCAGGGCGAGGCGGTCCCTGAATAGGGGAGTCTCGGAGGAGAAGAGGAAGCTTATCGAAGATGCGAGGCGTACGAAGGACGGGAAGCTCCAGGGACAGATCAAGACCCATGCGCGGGATATGGTCGTCCTGCCTCTGATGGTTGGCCTCACGATACACGTGCACAACGGGAGGGAGTTCATCCCGCTCGAGGTCAAGCCCGAGATGGTCGGGCGTTACCTGGGGGAGTACGTCATAACGAACAAGAAGGTCGTGCACGGAACGCCCGGCATCGGCTCCTCTCGTTCCAGCCTCTACGTCCCTCTGAAGTAATTGTTCGAACCAATCTCCTTCGTCCGTGTCGTTCTGGCTGCGATAATCTACGGAGGGATCGAGTACAGGTACATCAACCGGAGGGAGGCGGAGTGGACGAAGAAGGTCGAGGGATTCATGGAGAAGCCGGCTTTTGGCAAGTACTCACCGTACCAGGTCTTCTTCCTGCTTCCCCTCTTCGTGGTGATTTCGTACACACAGTCTGTGACCGCCTGGGCCGGAAACGTCTTCCTCCTCGCATTCCTGGAGGACTTGGCCTACTTCGGCTGGCGGGGAGAGATGGTGAAGAAGGGAGAATGGACGACTCTGCTGTTCGGGTCATTCAAGGTCGGTTCGGCGGTGATACCAGTGTGGTGGCCGATTGACCTGATCATTACCCTCTTCCTCTACGTGGTACCAGTTCTCTAGCTAGCCTGAGACGACCGTCTGGGACTGCTCCCTGACGAAGTTGAGGAGGTAGTGGGGGCCTCCCACTCCCCTCCCTGTAGCCCCGCTCGCCTTCCACCCCACGAACGACTGCGCCCCTGGCCAGGCCCCCGTTGTTGCTCCGCCCCTCCTGTTCGCGTAGACTACCCCAAACTGGATTACGTCCATGAACCTCTCGACCTCGCGAGGGTCTTCGCTGAAGATGCCCGCTGTCAAGCCATACTCCGTATCGTTGGCCTTCTCGAGTGCCTCTTCGAGGGTCTTGAACTCTCCCACGACAACGAAGGGAAGGAAGAGCTCTTCCCTGAAGAGCCTCTTCCCCTGCTTCTCCTCACCTCCTGTACCGCGCTCCTGAACTTTGAAACAGCCGCCTTGTTAATCACGGGCCCTACGAAGGTGCCCTTCCCCCTCGGGTCGCCGACGCCGAGCTGCTCGACACGCGACTTCAACTCCTCGAGAAATCTTGACTTGATGGCGGCCTGGACGTAGACTCTTGAGGTCGCGCTACACTTCTGTCCATCGTAGCCGTAAGCAGCCCTCACCACCCCCTCGACCGCCTTCTTCAGGTCGGCCTTCGAGGTGACTATCGTCGGGTTCTTGCTGCCCATCTCCATCACGACGGGTTTCGGGTAGGGCTGACCCGTGAGGAATTCATTATACAATCTCGTCCCAACGTCGCGGGAGCCGGTGAAGGCTATCCCCGCAACTTTGGGATTCGAGACGAACTCCTTCTCGAAGTTGCTCCCGGGGCCGGTGACGTAGCTCACCACACCGAGAGGGACGCCGGCGTCCCTGAATATCCTGTAGAGCAGAAGACCCGTGAGGGGCGCCTCGCTCGTCGGCTTTAGGATGACCGTGTTACCAGTGATTAGGGCGCCGAGAGCCATCCCGTTCGCGAGCATGAACGGAAAGTTGAACGGGGAGATGACAGGCCAGGCACCGAACGGCTTCCCGACCACTCGTGAGCTTTCGCCGGGACCTCCCGGACCCATCTGAACGACGTAGCCGTCTTTCTCTTCCATGACCTTCGCGTAGTACCTCATCGCATCGATGGCTTCCCAGGCTTCCGCCAAAGCCTCGAGGCGGTTCTTCCCGACCTCGTAGGTAATCACCGCGGCAATCTCGAACTTTCGTTCGTCGACGAGGTCGGCGGCTCGCCTCATTATCCTGACCCTTTCCCGCCAGGGAGTCTCTGACCAGCGGGCGAACGACTTCGCCGTCTCTTCGATGGCCTCTCTGGCGTGCTGCGCGGTTCCTATCTGGAAGTATCCGACGACCACCTTCGTGTCGATGGGGCTTCGGTGTTCGAACTCTCCGGCCTTAGAGCGAACCTCGCTCTCCCCGATGTACATGGGGTAGCGTCTCCCGAGTTCCTGGCCGAACTTCTCAAGGGCGGCTTCGTACCTCGGATGAATGCTCTCGTCTGCGAAGAGTGTGACGTAGGTGACCTTGGGAGCTGTGGTGGTGGACACGTTTCGGACGACCATCGGCGATTACTTAATCTTTCCCGGCTCGGCCTCAAGCGCAGCCGGGGCGAGCTCCATCCCGAAGACTCTCGAGAATTCTCTGATTACCCGAGCCTTTACCTCCTCCATCGGGAGCGGTCTCCCGGTCAGCTCAATCATTGATGTTATCACGCTCGGGTCGAGGCCACACGGCCTGATCAGGCGAAAGTAGGTCAGGTCGGGATTCACGTTCAGCGCAAATCCGTGATACGTAACCCAGTTCGAGATGGCGACCCCTATCGACGCAACCTTCTTCTCTCCAGCCCAGACGCCTGTCTGCCCCGTCTTTCTCTCGCTCTCTATTCCATAACTCCTCGTCACCCTGATCAGGACCTCTTCGAGCATCCTGAGGTATCTGTGAACGTCGTGATCCTCCAGCTTGAGAATCGGGTAGCCGACGAGCTGACCGGGACCGTGGTAGGTGGCGTCTCCGCCCCTCTCGACGTTAAAGACGGGGACGCCCTGAGGGCGGAAGTTCTCGACGCTCGTCCTCCTCCCGAGGGTGACGACGTGTTCGTGCTCTACCAGGATCAGAGTATCGGGGGAGGAATCGTTCACCCTCGCGGCGACCAGCTCCTTCTGAAGTTCCCAGACCTCCCCGTACTCCCTTCTTCCCCTTCCGAGGTCCAGAACTCTCCCGCTCTTCATAGTTTCAACTGATGGATTGGTTTTCCCTCGGCGGCTTCCGCGGCCTCCATGAAAGCCTCGGGGAGCGTGGGATGCGGATGGATCGTAAGGGCGACATCCTCCACGGTAGCGCCCATCTCGATCGCGAGAGCCGCCTCGCTGATGAGCGAAGGGGAACCTGTTCTTCTTCACGGTGTAACCGGCGGCAACCGCCCTCACCTCGGTCAACCCGGCCGTCGCTATCTCGGGGTCTGTGAAGATGGCGTCTGGAATTGTGGTCCACTCAGCGGCCGTCGGCAACCCCGCCGCCGACTCGGCCGCGACGACCCCCTCCTTGAAGGCTTTGTGCGCCAATAGAGGAGGACCCCTGACATCGCCGACCGCGTAGATCCCAACGACGTTGGTCATCATGCGCTCGTCGGTTTTTATGAAACCACGCTGATCCGTCTCGACTCCTATCGTCGAGAGGTTCAACTTCTCAGTCCTCGGCTTTCTCCCGACGCTCAGAAGAAGCTTCTCGGCTTCCAGGCTGATCACGCCAGCTCCGGTATCGACCTTTGCGACGAGAGAGGCCTGCATCTTCTCGATGGCCGCGACCCTAGATTTCAGGTAGACTTTCCCTCCTCTTCTCTCGAAGTTCTTCTGCACCAATCGGACGAGGTCCGGGTCCGCTCCGGGGAGGAGCTGCTCAGTGAGTTCCACGACGGTTATCCTGCTGCCCAGCTTCTGATACATGCACGCGAATTCCATCCCCACCACACCCCCTCCCACCACGAGGAGCTCATTCGGAGGCGAGGTGAGTTCCAGCGCCTCCTTGGAGCTGATGACAACTCTCCCGTCGAAGGCGATCCCCGGAAGCTCCGCGGGACGAGTTCCGGTCGCGATCACGATCCTCTTCGTCTTCACCTCCTCCACCCCCTCCTTCGACCTCACCACGACCTTCTCCCGCCCTCCGACCTCCGCCTCGCCCATGACGAGCTCGACGCCGTTCCCCTTGCAGAGGGCCTCGATGCCAGAGACAAGCTTGGATATCACCTGCGACTTCCACTTCTGAAGAGCCGCGTAATCTATCCGCGCCCCGTCGATCAGCAGACCAAACTTCTCAGCCTCCTTGACTTTCTCGTAGAGCTTCGCGACTGTTATCAGAGACTTGGAGGGGATGCATCCCGCCCAGAGGCACTCGCCGCCGAGCCACTTCTCCTCTACCAGGAGTGTCCTGAGACCTAGCTGCGCAGCCCTGATCGCGCAGACGTAGCCTCCCGGACCGCCTCCAATCACTGTAAGGTCCGCTTCCTTCACCGGGGGTCAGGTCGGCGAATCGGGAGGTCGCTTAAATCTTCACCCATCCCTTCGAGGAAGACTGGCGGGAACAGTTAATTAGTCAATTGCCATTTCGACTTCGTTTGCTTTCTGCCTGCGTCCTAATCAGGTCCGAGCGGGGAAAGTTCGAAACTGTGACTGCGAGGTTGGCGCAGCTTCCTCAGGTCAGGAGAGCCTTCGCGGTCCTCGGGAGATTTGACATCGTGGCTGACGTGGAGGCGAGAGATAGCCTGGAGCTCGGTAGGGCGATACTGAAGATCAACAGACTCGCAGGCGTCGTCTTCACGGAGACCCTCCCTCAGGTCGAGGGGAGATGAGGGGAAGAGGGCTGCTCAACGCGTGCATCCTGATAAAGACCACACCTCTTCAGACGGAATCGGTTCTTGAGAAGACGGCGAAGTTGAAGGGTGTGAGGAAGGCCTTCGTCGTATACGGGCGTTTTGACATGATCGCATTCGCAGAAACGGACGACTATCCCGGGATCAGGGCGTTGACGGGGACGATAAACGCCACCGAAGGGGTAAGAAGCACCGAGACACTCGTCGAAGCCTAGCTAGAGGACCTCGGTGAGCAGCTTCTTCGGGTCCTGAATCGTTTCGATAACCCTCGTGGTGAAGCGTGCCGCGTAGGCTCCGTCCACCACCCTGTGGTCGAAGGTAAGAGAGAGGTACATCATGTCCCGCACCTCGACCTTCCCCTCTCTGAAGACCGGCCGCTTCACGATCTTGTAGACACCCAGGATCGCGACGTCTGGTAGGTTGATGATAGGCGTCGCGAAGAGTCCGCCTATGGCGCCCACGTTGGTAATCGTGAAGGTCGAGCCGTGCACCTCCTCCAGGGTGAGTTGGCCCGCCCTGGCCTTCTCTGCGAGCCTTTCGATCTCTCCCGCGAGGGCAAAGATGTCCTTCGTGTCGGCGTCCTTAACGACCGAGACTACCAGCCCCTGCTCCGTATCCACCGCTATTCCGAAATTGTAGTAGCCCTTGAGGATGATGTTCCCGCTCTGCTCGTCGAGCGAGGAATTCAGGTACGGGAATTCCTTGAGGGCCGGAATGAGTGCCTTTACGATGAGAGGAAGGTAGGTGAGTTTCACACCCCTCTTCTCCGCGCTTCCCTTGAGCGCTTCACGGATTAGGACGAGCTCCGTAACATCCGCCTCGTCCACGTGAGTCACATGGGCGGTGGGCAACGACAACGGCAGCAGCAGCAGGAGCAGCAGCAGAAGCGGTGACCGGAACCATTCGAGTCGCCATTCCTTGGGTTCCTCCTTTCTTTGCTGCCGACCTCACGTCCTCATCGGTCACCCTCCCCTGTGGGCCGCCTCCCTTCAGGGTGGAGATATCGACGTTGAGTTCCCTAGCAAGACGGCGAGTGGCGGGAGTAGCCAGGACTCTGGCCCCCGGGGACTCGGAAAGATATGTCGGTGGTGCCCGCGGCTGCGCACTAGTCGTCTCCCGCGGGAGCGTGGGGGTAGGAGGAGGAGTGAGCGCCGGCTCCTTCTCTCCGTCCTCCGAGATGACGAGAATCGTCTGCCCCACGTTCACGGTCTCGCCCTCCTTGGCCAGGATCCTGGAGACTACGCCACTGCGTGGGGCGGGAATCTGGACGTTGACCTTGTCCGTCATTACCTCGACGAGAGGCTGGTCTTCCTTCACGTTCTCCCCCTCCCTAACAAACCACTTCAGAATCTCGCCTTCGGCGACTCCCTCACCGATGTCTGGAAGTTTGAATTCGTAAGGCAAGACCGCTGGCCGCTAATTTCTCCCCGCCCCCCGCCATTAGTATCCTTTGCGGTGTTTCGTCGACTCGACGATTGGGATCAGTAGTTGAGAACTTTAGTCGCGGCCTTCAGTATTCGATCCTTGCTGGGAACGTACTCGTCCTCAAGCTTGGAGAGAGGAACGACGATGTCGAAACCTGTGACTCTCTTCACCGGCGCCTTCAGGTAGTCAAGGTCCTCGTCCACGATCTTCGCCGCGATCTCGGCGCCCTCAGGTCGATTACTTCAACTGAGTAGGAGCGCTCTGTCTGCTGCTGTTGCAGCGCGTCAGCCGCAGCGAGCGTCGGGGCCATCATGGCGCCGTAGGAAATCAGGGTCAGGTCTGTCCCGCCCCGAACGAGCTTCGCCTTCCCTATGGGGATGGTGTACTCCTCCTCGGGGACCTCCGTCTTGGGGGAGTCGTAGAGCTTCTTCGGCTCCATGAAGATAACGGGGTTCGCCTCTCTCAGGGCGGAAGCCAGAAGTCCTTTCGCGTCGTAAGGATTGGAGGGGATGACGACCTTCAACCCGGGGGTGTGACAGAAGTGCGCTTCGGGGGAGTCGGAGTGACTCTCGGGCGCGCGTATCCCCGCACCGTAGGGAAACCTGATCACGCCCCGCGCTGTAAACCTCCCGCGTGTCCTGTTTCTCATTCTTGCGACATGGTTGAAGATCTGGTCGTACGCGGGGGGGACGAACCCGTCGAACTGGAATTCCGCGACAGGTACCAGGCCTCCCGCAGACAGTCCAACATAAACTCCGGCGATGCTAGCCTCCGCCAGAGGCGTGTCGAAGACGCGGTTGGGGCCGAATTCGTCCTGCAGGCCGCGGGTCACCTGGAAGACCCCTCCATTCTTCCCCACGTCCTCTCCGAAGACGACTATCTTTCCGTCCCTCCTCATCTCCTGCCGGAGTGCCATATTCAGGGCGTTCCTCATGTTGACCGCGGGCCTGCCGCCTGTGAGCGTCGGCTCGATGCTGGAGCTCGAGTCTTGCGGGGTGGCTCCACCGAAGCTCTCACGCATCTCCTCCAGCAGGATGGGGGTTGGGGTATCATACATGTACCCGAACATGCGTCGTACATGTACTGGAACATATCGGTGGGCGGGGGAGGGTGGATGGACCTGAAGGCCCTCACGGCGTCTTCAATCTTCGCCGCAATCGAAGAGGCGACGGACTGCTTGTAGGGGGCGTCTATGATGCCCTTGTTCAGCAGATACTTTTCAAACCTCACAATCGGGTCTTTCTTCTCCCATTCACTCAGCTCCTCGGGAGACTTCAGTTTGTTGGAGACGAGCTCGGCCGTGGTATGAGGGCCCATCCTGTATGTGTAGAACTCAATGAGCATCGGCCCCATCCCCCGCCTCGCCCTTTCGACGGCGTACTTCGTGACCTCGTAGCAGGCGATTACGTCGTTCCCGTCGACGAGTATCCCGTCGAACCCGTAGGCGGTGGCCTTCTGAGCTATCGTCTTCGACGCCGTTTGCCTCTGTCGCTTTAGCGAAATCGCCCACTGATTATTCTCGACGGCGAAGATGATCGGAAGATGGAAGACCCCGGCGAAGTTGAGGGCCTCATGGAAATCTCCCTTCGATGTCCCACCGTCACCGGTCGAGGTGAGCACAATGGAGCTCTCCTTCTGAAAGTTCTTGGCCACCGCCAGGCCAGCGGCGTGAGGCAGCTGGGTTGCGACCGGAACAGCGATCGGGAGCATGTTGACGTCCTCCGGCCCTCTCATCCCGCGCTCATCCCCGCCCCAGTACTGGAGGAGCTGCAGCAGAGGGTAGCCCCAGGCGAGCATCGCGGCGCTGTCCCGGTACATGGGGACGAACCAGTCGTTCTTCTGGAGGGGCGAGATGAATCCGATCTGGGCACCCTCCTGCCCCCTGCAAGGAGTGTAGGTGCCGAGCTCCCTCAAGGTGGAGAGGTTGCTCGCCTTCTGGTCGAAGTACCGGCCGAGGACCATCCACTCGTACATCCTGCGGAGGGTGTCGGGGTCGATGCTCGGCTCGTCACCGTTCAGCGTTCCGTCGGGCGAGATCCTATACTGAGCCATGTCCATCGTCGTAAATGCGTTTTCCTTTATTTAACGATATTCACTTTAATCTGCTCTACAATGGAAGTGCCAAGCCACGCTCGCCGCTCGTCACTCGGCGAGGCAGACTGCGCCGAGCGAGGCGGACGTGACAAGCCTCGCATACTTGGCGAAGACACCGTGCCTGTACTTCGGGGTCGGTGGCTTCCACCTCGCCTTGCGTTGGGAAACCTCCGAGTCGTTCAGCTCCGCTCGGAGCGTCCTGCCGTCTACATCGATTTCGACGATGTCGCCGTCGCGGAGGAGAGCGATCGGCCCGCCCGCCACCGCTTCCGGGGAGACGTGTCCGACCATCAAGCCGTGGGTTGCGCCTGAGAAACGCCCATCGGTCAGCAGGGCAACCTTCTCTGCGAGGCCCCCACCGACTATCGCCGCCGTGACGGCGAGCATCTCGCGCATACCCGGACCGCCCTTCGGCCCCTCATACCGAACGACCACGACGTCACCCTCCTTTATCTTCCCGTCGACGACCTCGCGGAAAGCCTCCTCCTCGGAGTCGAAGACTCTCGCTGGACCGCGATGATACCCCCTGGAAGAACCCGTCGTCTTGAGCACCGCCCCCTCTGGGGCGAGGTTCCCCCTCAGGATGGCGAACCCACCCGATGCGCGTACGGGAGCTCTGCTGTCGTGCACGACATCCTGCCCCGGAGGGAGGGTGATTCCCTCGAGCCTGTCTTCCACCTTCTCGCCGGTGACAGTTCTGCATTCGCCGTGCAGAAATCCTGCGTCGAGCAGAAGTTTCAGGACGACGGGGAGGCCACCCACTCTTTCGACGTCGGCCATGACGTACTTCCCCGCGGGTTTTAGGTCGGCGAGCTCGGGAACGCGGGAACCGACGCGGTCGATGTCCTCGAGGCCCAGCTTGACGTTCGCTTCGTACGCAATCGCGAGCAGATGAAGAACCGCATTGGTGGAACCACCCATCGCCGCGACGGTCGCTATCGCGTTATCGAAGGCCTCCCGGGTCAGGACATCCCTCGGTTTCATGTTACGGTCCAGGACACCCATCACCGCCCGTCCCGTCTCATAGGCCAGCCGATGGCGGCTCTCGCTCGGAGCTGTTGGGGCGGCACAGTTGTTGACGGTCAGGCCCAGTGCCTCGATCGCCGAGGCCATGGTGTTCGCGGTGAACATCCCCCCGCAGGCGCCGTAGGTGGGACAGGCTGAGCACTCCAGTTCCCTCAGTTGGGCGAGTGTCATCCTTCCCCTCCTCACGGCCCCGACCGCCTCGAAGACGTCCTGAATCGTCACACTGCGTCCATTCTGTTCGCCGGGTGGGATGCTCCCCCCGTAGAGGTAGATGCTGGGGAGGTTGAGGCGGGCGATCGCCATTATGCAGGCGGGCTGGGTCTTGTCACACGCCCCTATCGTGACGAGCGCATCGAACTGGTAGGCGACCGCACAGAGTTCTATCGAATCAGCGATCACTTCGCGACTTATGAGGGAGGCCTTCATCCCCTCGTGCCCCATCCCTATCGCATCGTTCACCGCGATCGTATTGAACTCGAGAGGCGTCCCCCCCGCGTCACGAACCCCTCTCTTCACCTCCTGGGCCAGTTCGCGCAGATGGTAGTTGCAAGGCTGGGCCTCAGTCCAGGTGTTTGCGATACCGATCATCGGGCGCTCGAAATCTTCGTCGGTCAGGCCAATCGCCCGCAGCATAGCTCTCTGGGGGGATCTCTCCACCCCCGAGGTGATGTTCTGGCTATGCTGTTTTCTCGCATCGGTGCGTTCGCGAGGTTCGCCTTCTCCTCTTCTTCTCCTTCCCTCGTCATGAGTGCGCGGACGACTTTTCACTTGCTCGACGCTCGTCTCACCTAAACTTAAATGGTGTGCTCGGGGCGATATCGAGGCGCGATATCAAAATGCCGAGGATGTGGCACGACGAGCAGCTGAGTCTGGAGCCGATAAGGGACCAGACAATCGCGGTGATCGGTTACGGGATACAGGGCGCCGCCCAGGCGAGCAACATGAGAGACTCCGGGCTCAAGGTAATCGTCGGCCTCAGGAAGGGAGGGAGGAGCTGGGAGGTGGCCGCGAAGGCAGGTCACAGGGTCATGGAAGTGAGCGAGGCCGCAAAGGCGGCGGATGTCTGGAGGTGGATAGTTCCCCCGGAATCGGTCGATGTGATAATGCTGGCCCCGAAGGCACCGGGACAGAGGGTGAGGGAACTGTACCTTCAGAACTTTGGCACGCCCGCCCTCGTGGCCGTGCACAGGGATGCTTCTGGGGGAGCGTGGAACAGAATCCTGGGAATCGCGAAGGCCACAGGCTGTGCGAGGGCGGGCATAATCGAAACTACCTTCAAGGAGGAGGTCGAGACAGACTGGTTCGGCGAGCAGGCGGACCTCTGTGGGGGAGTGGACAGGCTCGTAAGGACCGCCTTTGAGACTCTGGTCGAGGCTGGATACCAGCCGGAGATAGCCTACTTCGAGTGCCTGCACGAGCTCAAGCTGATCGTCGACCTCATTCAGAAGTATGGGATAGCGGGGATGTACCGGAGGGTGAGCGAGACCGCGAGATACGGCGGTCTCACGAGGGGTGGGAAGGTGATCAGCGCTGAGGTCAAGAAATCGATGAGGAGGACCCTCGACGACATCCAGAAGGGGAACTTCGCGAAAGAATGGGTCGAGGCGTACCAGAGAGAGGGGCAGCGTGCGTTCGAGAAATACCTCGGCGAGTTGGATAAGCACCAGATAGAGCAAGTGGGAAGGAAGCTGAGGAGCATGATGTGGCCCAGGGAAGCCGTATCATGAATGACCCCGGTCGATGAACCACGCACTCAAGAGGTCTGAAGCGCGGACATTGACCGGCTTGATCCTCGGTCTCTCAAACGTCAGCCTGGCCATCGACGGAAAGAAGATAATACGAGATCTGAGTTGGCAGGTGAGGGAGGGTGAAAACTGGGTGCTGGTCGGACCGAACGGGGCCGGCAAGACGACCCTCCTGGGGATACTCAACGGGTACCACTGGCCGAGCGGCGGGAGGGCGACGGTGCTCGGAAAGGATTTCGGTAGCTTCGACCTGAGGGAGCTGAGAAAAAGGATAGGTTTCGTAAGCTCCTACATCAGCGACTGGATACCGGAGGAAGAGAGGGTGATAGACGTCGTCGTGAGCGGCAGATACGCTTCGATCAGGCTGTGGAAGGACCCGCCCCCACAAGAGTTGGCGTACGCCAACCGCGTGCTCAGAAGAGTGGGATGCGGCCGGTACGGTGGGGCGAGGATCGGCAAACTCTCCCAGGGAGAGAAGCAGAGGGTCATCATCGCGAGGGCTCTGATGGCGAGGCCTCGGCTGATGGCGCTGGACGAGCCGTGCGCGGGGCTGGACCTCCCGGGGCGCGAGAAGTTCCTCTCTGCGGTTGCGAGGATCGCTGAGAGTGGAAGTCCCACGATGATCTACGTGACCCACAGGATTGAAGAGATTCCTGCTGGCTTCACGCACGCACTTCTCCTCAGGGAAGGGCGGGTCACCGCAAAAGGAAGGATAGACCAGGTCTTGAATAGCAGGAACCTCAGCGCCTGTTTCCGGGTCGGTATCAAGGTTAGTAGGTGGAGGAAGAGGTACTACGCGCTGGTCGACAACTGAGAGCAGGTTACTCTTCTTTCTTTCGGCCGTCGTGAATCTGACGGACGACGAAGGCCGCGACCTCCGCTGACTTGTGTTTCCCCCCCAGATCGGGGGTGCTGATGCCCCTCTCGAGCGCCCCGTTGACCGCCGCCCTCAGCGACCTCGCCGCCCTCCCGCACAGGGGGTCCCGACGACTCTCCTCCAACCACTCCAGCATCATCGAGGCGGAGAGAAGCATGGCGACCGGGTTCGCGATCCCCCGGTTGGCTATGTCAGGGGCGGACCCGTGCACCGGCTCGAAGAGAGCAAACTTATCGCCTATGTTCGCTGATGGAGCGAGCCCGATACCTCCGACGAGCTGGGCCGCCTCGTCCGATAAGATGTCTCCGAAGAGGTTTGTCGTGACGATGACGTCGAAGCTCTCGGGAGAACGGATCAGGTTCATTGCGGCCGCGTCAACGTACATCTCGCTGAAGTCGACCGCCTGATGCCCCCTCCAGACCTTCCTGCAGGCGCTCGCGAAGACCCCGTCGCTCTTCTTGAGCACATTCGATTTGTGGACCGCGACGACCTTCCTTCTCTTCTTTCTCGACTCGGCCAGCCTGAAGGCACGCTCCGCGATTCTCTCGGATGCCCTCCGGGTTATCAGGCGTAACGCGACGGCGCCTCCATCGATATCGAACTCCATCCCCTTGTACAGGTCTTCGGTGTTCTCTCTGACGATCACGAGGTCGGCCCCGGGAGCGAGAGACCTTACACCGGGCAACCCCTTCGCGGGTCTGATATTGGCGTAGAGGTCGAAGTCGCGCCTCAGGCGGACGACCACCTCGGCCGCGCTCTCCCCCACCGGTGCCTTGAGACACGAGTCAGACCGACCGATGACCCTTATCGATTCCTCGGGCAGAGCAGCACCGTTCCTCTGAAGACAGGAGTCGCCAGCGGGGGCGGGCTGTATCTCCAGACTGAGCCCGAACTTGTCCTCGAGCGCCTCGAGGACAGAGAGAGCGGCCCTCGTCACCTCCGGCCCGATGCCGTCACCCTCGATGAGTGCTATGCGATACCTAGTCAACGGCCATTCCGCGCGTGCGTGTGTAACACCCGATTCGAGTATTAAGTCTCGCGAGCCGCGCCTGGCTTCCCGCGTGCGCCGACACCCGCCGAGAGCTTCGCCCGCTCCGTCTTCGCGAGAAGAGCGTTGATCCCGTTGACTATCGCCTCTACGCTCCCCACCACGATGTCTTTCTTCATCCCCCGCCCCGAGGCCATGTTGTTGAACGCGTCCTCCACCCGCACCGTTACATCGGCGGTCGCGTTCGACCCTCCCGAGAGGGCCTCGAGCCGGTACTCCTTCAGTCTGATCTCCTCGAAACTGCTGACAATCTTCTGAATGGCGTTCAGTGCGGCATCGACGGGACCCACCCCTACCTCGGTCGCCTCGTGTGCCTCTCCTCTGACCTTCAGCTTCACGGAGGCACTGGGGAGCCTGTTTATGCCGGTCACGACCTCCAGTCCCTCGAGTTCCACCAGGCGCTCCTCGATCTCCCTCCTCTCACCCATGACGGCCCTGGCGATGTTGTAGAGGTCGCCGTCTGTGACCGCGCGCCCCTCGTCACCCGATTCCTTCACCTTGTCAACGATCAGCCTCAGGTGCTCTTCCTTCGGCGTCAGCCCCATCTGCCGAAGCTGGTGAGAGATCCCGTGCCTCCCGGCGTGCTTCCCCGCCTGAAACCACCGCATCCGCCCGACCGTCGAGGGCTCGAAGGGTTCGTAAGTGTAAGGATTGGAGAGGAGGCCGTGAGTGTGAATCCCGGATTCGTGTCCGAAGGCGTTCTCTCCGATGATCGCCTTGTTGGGCTGGACGACCACCCCGGTCAGCCTGGAGACGAGTCGAGATGTCTCGTATAGAAGGCTCGTCCTGATTCCCGTTCTCAGCCCGTAGAGGTTCTGGCACGATACGGCGAATTCCTCCAGCGATGTATTCCCCGCCCTCTCTCCGATTCCATTCACCGTTAGATGAGCCTGCTCCGCCCCCGCCAGGACGCCGTAGACGCTGTTTGCGACGGCCAGCCCGTAGTCGTCGTGGCAGTGAACGCTCACCACGAGCGAGTCGGCTACGGACTTCGCGGCCTTCACGTAACTCGCCATCTTTTCAGGGGTGGCGGTACCGACGGTGTCGGGGATGTCCAGCCTGTCAACCCCCGCGTCCGATACACGCCTGACCACTCGCTTGAAGAAGCCCAGGTCGGTCCTCGTCGAGTCTTCAGGCGAAAACTCCACCTTCACGCCGAGACTCTTGGCGTAACGCACTCCTTCCGCTGACTTTCTGAGCATCTCCTCGCGGGTGATGTGCAGCTTGTGTTTCAGGTGAATGTCGGAGCTGGCGAGAAAGACGTGGACCGAATCTACCCCGCACTGGATTGCCGTATCGATGTCGAGCTTCTCGGCCCTCGCGAGAGCACAGACTTCCGCAGAAAGACCAGCCCTCGCGATCAGACGGACGCCCTCCTGCTCTCCCTTCGAGGTTATCGGGAAACCAGCCTCAATCACATCGACGCCGAGCCTGTCGAGCGCCTGCGCGATCTGGAGCTTCTCTTCAGGGATTAGAGAAACGCCCGGCGTCTGTTCGCCGTCCCGTAGCGTGGTGTCGAAGACCCTTACGATTCTTTTTTTCCCCTTCATGCGATCAGCCCTTGGGGACGGCTGTCGTTCCCGTCCTGGCCAGTTCGAGTATCTGCGTGCTATCGAACCGGTGAATGAAGCGGTCTATCTCGGCGGGGCTTCCGATTACCTCGATAGTTATGCTGCGGTCGGAGGTCTCGACGATACGGGCTCCCTGCAGCCGTCTGTCATCCAGGTGTGAGACGCTGGATAGGTTCAGCTTTATGAGGGCCAGCTCTCTCGCAGTCACCTCCTCGGGGCTGTAGGTCTGGGCTTCGTAGACGTCGATCACCTTGCTGAGCTGCTTTGCGAGGAAGTCGAGGGTGGCGTCGTCCCCGTTTACGGTCATCGTGATCCTCGACCTGTCACCCCCGTTCGTAACCCCACAGGTGAGCCCTTCGATGTTCAGCCGCATGAGCCTGATCATGTGCGTTACCCTGAAGAGTGTCCCCGGTTTGTTTTCGACGAGGACGGAGAGAATTTTCAGGGCTGTCAAAAGATTGCCATCTCTTTGGGAGGCCCCACAACCGTCTCCTTGATGCTCTTCCCGGGGGGCATGAACGGAAAGACGTCCTCCTCGGAGGAGACGGGGACGTCGATCACAGCTGGCGAGTCGAGAGAGATGCCTTCCTTCAGGGCCTTACCGAATTCTTCGAGCGTCGTCACCCTCTTGGCAGACGCACCGTACGCCTCCGCGAGTTTGACGAAGTCGGGGGAGTTCCCGAACTTCACACCTGAGAACCGGCGGTTGTACATCAGCCTCTGCCACTGCTCCACCATCCCGAGGCTCCGGTCGTTGACGATGATCGAGACTATCGGAATCTTCTCGTCCACCGCCGTCCCCAGACTGTTCTCGGTCATCATGAAGCTGCCGTCTCCGTCGAAATCCACGACGGGAACGTCTGGCTTCGCCACCTTCGCCCCGATCGCCGCCGGCAAACCGAACCCCATCGTCCCCAGACCGGTAGAAGTGATCCAGGTCCTGGGCTTCAGGACTCTCCAGTGAATTTCGCACCACATCTGATGCCTCCCGACGCCCGTCGTGAGGATGGTCTGTGGCGGGAGGACCTCTCTCATCTTCCTCACTATCTTCGGTCCCGAGAGCTCGGAGTCGTAATCGGTGTAGGCGGGGATGCTCTTCATCTCCTCTCTCACCTGCGCGATTCTCGCAAGCCAGGGGTTGGAGTCGCTCCTCCTGGAGATGCGCCGGGCGAGCGCATTGTAGACCTTCGTCAGAACCTGGTTCGCGTCTCCCCGGATGTAGAGGTCGACCTGCTTGTTCTTGTTGAACTCGGAGGGGTCGGCATCGATGTGGATTATCTTCGCCTGCTTGCAGAACTCGGAGAAGGTGCCGGTAGACCTGTCAGAAAAGCGAACACCAACCGCCATGAGGAGGTCACATTCAGAGACCAGCTTGTTCGACTCCGCCCTTCCGTGCATCCCTATGGGCCCCAAGCAGAGGGGATGACCTTCCGGGAAGGAACCCTTTCCTTGAAGGGTGGTGATGACGGGGGCCATCAAGAGCTCGGAGACCGCTTGGAACGGCTCGTAGGCGTTGGAGATTCTGATCCCTCCCCCGCCCATGATCAACGGCTTCTCGGCCTTGACCAGCATCTCGGCGGCCCTCTCGACCGCCAGGGGGTCGACTTCCACGTACGGTCGGTAACCTCTGACCTCCACACTCTCCGGGAAGGGTATGTCCCGCACCTCCTGTTGAACGTCCTTCGGTATGTCCACGAGGACCGGTCCTGGCCTCCCGGATGTCGCGATGTAGAATGCCTTCTTGATCCCGGAGGGGATCTCTTCCGCGCTGAGGGGTTGGATCGAGTACTTCGTGATGGGCGTCATCACGCCGATGACGTCGGTCTCCTGGAAGGCGTTTCGACCGGTCATTGCCTTCGGCACCTGACCGGTTATTGCTACAACTGGAGATGAGTCCGCATAGGCGGTCGCTATTCCGGTCACGAGATTGGTCGCGCCGGGACCCGAGGTCCCCATGCAGACACCCGCCCTCCCCGTGACCCTCCCGAACGCGTCCGCCATGTGTGCGGCACTCTGCTCGTGGCGTGCGAGAATGTGGCGAATACCCGAATCAAGAAGAGCGTCGTATATCGGGAGATTCGCGCCGCCGGGCATCCCGAAGACGTACTTCACGTGCTCTTGTCTCAGTGTCTCGACGACGGCCTGCGCACCAGAGATTTCATGCATAAAATCAACTCCCATTTTTTCGAACCCCACAAATCTTGATTAGAAGAGTAAGGTTCTCTAACCAAGAATGAGAAGCGACGCTACGAGAACATCAACTGGCACGGTTTTCGCGGCGCTTCCGACCATGTAACACACGGATTGCCCAAATTCACGTTATAAATATTGCTAATCTAATCCCGTCCGGCCTAGAAATCGTCTTGTTCTGCCGTAGGCCCGAATGGCGAACAAATCAGGTGTGCTCCGGAGGCTCAAATGTGCGGCGGAGAGGAGGTTTCGCATGTTTCACATCGACCCTGAAGACAGCGTTCTTGTGGCCTGCTGACAGGCGGCCAGCAATCCAATCAAGGGCCTGTTTATCCCCTTCCTCAAGAGTCCTTGGCATCTCACCGCAGAAGATGGCAAAGCTTGCTGGCTTTCCACAACCACCTTTTTCAGATACGTACATACACACTCCGTCTTCTTCTGAACCTGCGCCATGAAGGTTCTTCGGCTGACTTGACGTGTTCGCTTGCGCGCCTTCGTTCCAACAGTACATGATGCGTTCCTGCTAAAGCCCCACCGCGGTGGGGACAGTCTGTATACTGTAGAATTCTTAGCGCGAAACTGTTACCTTGACTTCTGTTCTCTTCGCTTCGGAACTGACGGTTCCTCATGGGACTCCCAGCCTTGGGAGGACCTTCTCGAAGGAGAGAGCCGCGGAGAGGAGTTTTTGGTCCGCCATTACGTCGCCCACGAGCTGTAGCCCCACCGGGAGGATTTCACGCGTAGCCCCGCAGGGAATGGAAATCGCCGGGGCCCCCACCAGGTTGAACGGCTCGGTTAGCCTCAGGAGGGCCGTCCTGACGTCCATCGACGTGTTCCCGACCACAACTCTACTGGTTTTCAGCCGAGGAGCCGAGATGCAGGTCGTTGGAAGGACGAGGAGGTCCACTTTCTTGAATATCTGGCGGAATGAGGCGGCCAGCTTCCGGCGTACCCTCTGAGCGGCCAAGTAGGTCGTGGCTGGTATCAGCAACCCCTGCAGAAGCCGCTCTCTTACGTCCTTTCCGTAGTCTGCGAAATGATCTCTCATCAACTCTCGGTGGTAGGATGCAGCCTCGGCGTGAACGATGATATTTCTTGCAGCCGCCATGGCCTGAAGATTCTCCAGCTGGATCTCCATCAACCTCGCCCCCTCCTTCTCGGCGATGTTGAGGGATGCCTCGTACCTCCTCCTCACGTCCTCCTCGAGCGGCTCCAGCACATTCCTCGGGGTACCTAGGCGGAGTCCCCTGAGTTCCAACGGCCTGATTCTGCCGCCGTTTCTCGGGACCCGCGCGGTAGCGCCCGTGAAGGTCACTGAAGCGAGTATGATGGCGTCCCGGACTGACTTTGTCAAGAAACCGATTGAGTCGAGGCTCCAGCTAAGAGGGATCACTCCATCCCTGCTCACGAGACCGTAGGTTGGCTTGTAGCCAACGACCCCGCAGAGTGAGGCTGGAATCCTTATCGAGCCTGCGGTGTCTGAGCCGATCGCCGCGCAGGACATTCCTGCTGCCACGGAGACCGCACCCCCACCGGAGGAGCCGCCCGAGATTCTATCCTTCTTCCACGGATTCCTGCAATCCCCAAAGTGAGGGTTCAGGTTCGTCACGCCGAACGCAAACTCGTGAAGGTTGGTCTTTCCAGTGAGAGTCGCGCCAGCCTCCTTGAGCGCTCTGACTACGGCTGCGTCTACGCGGGGGACATAGCCGAGTAGAACCTTCGAACCTGCGGTGGTCGGCTTACCCTTGACGTGAATGATGTCTTTGATGGAGATGGGGATTCCGCGGAGACTTCCGCGTCCGCTGCCCCTCTCTCCGCCCGGGAAGACGGTGATGAAGGCTCTGAGTTCGTCGTTCTGCCTTCTTATGTTGTCGAGCTGCGACTCAAGAAGCTCCTCGGCGTGAATCGACCGGGCGGCCAGTAGCTTCGACGCCTCCCAGACGGTCAGAGCGGAGAGTCTCGAACTCAATATCGTTCAGGTTCGAAGGTCGTCGCCGGTTCCAGGTCGGGGTCTATTAGCCCACCAAGCTTTCGGTCGAGGGCGACAATCGCGTCTATCCTCTCCATCGCCGCCTTGCTCCCCCCCTTCGGTAGAGAGAAGAGTTCATCGAGATGTGGGACCTTGCTTCTCATGTCAGACAATCAGAGACGCCTTGGGTTAAGAGCGTTTCCCAGTGACCGCTTACCGAGCCTTCGGATAGACTCTGGTGACCCAATCCGCGTGCTTCTTCGATTCCCCCTTCACCGCCTGAGAGTAGGCGGCCTTCAACTGCACTGTCACTTTCCCGGGTTCGCCGTCGCGTATCTTTCTCCCGTCGATCTCCAGAATCGGTTCCACTTCGCTCGCGGTACCCGTGAAGAAGACCTCCTCGGCGGTGTAGAGCTCGCCTCTGTCGATGGGCCTCTCCTCGATAGAAAGGGCCGCGTCTTTCGCGAGGGTGATGACGGTGTCTCTCGTAATCCCCTCCAAGATCGAGGAGTAGACCGGAGGAGTGCTTATCACTCCTCTCTTGACGATGAAGATGTTCTCCCCGGCGCCTTCGCTGACGTGCCCCTGGTCATCGAGGAGGAGGGCCTCGTCGTACCCCGCTAGTTTCGCCTCGATCGTGGCGACGCATGAGTTAAGATAGTTCGCCGCAGACTTCGCCCTCGGTATCACCGACATCGGTGAAATCCTCCTCCAGGATGAGATGCAGACGCGGAGCCCACTCCTCTCAAAGTAGGCCGAGAAGGGGAAGGCGAAAGCGGCTATGTGTTTGGGATGCTTCCTGTAGTCCAGGTTAATCCCTCCTACCCCCACGAACATTATCGGTCGAATGTAGACGGAAGTTCTGAAACCGTTCTTCTTCAGCAGGGCGATGATGCCGTCCTCAACTTCTTCCTCGGTGAAGGTTTGTTCCAGATGGAGCATCTGGGCTGATTCAAAGAGGCGTCTGATGTGGTCTTTCAGGCGGAAGACGTAGAGCTCGCTGTTGTGATAGTAAGCTCTGATTCCCTCGAAGACCGCGGTTCCATAGTGAAGAGAGTGGGCTTTTACAGAAATTTTGGCCTCGTTCGCGGGGACGACCTTCCCATCAAACCAGATGTACTCCGGTTCCTCACTCAATAGATTTGACAAAACGGGTTAAATTCCGCATATAAGATTTTCTCAGAAGAGGCGGTAATTTTGCATGGCCGGGTCAAGAAACGTCTCGGAGAGTGAGAGGTTCTACGACGAGGACGAGGAGGACGGGCCGCCCCCTTCCCCGGGAGACGGTTCCACCTTCGCCTTCGGGTAGGAGCCGAGAACCTTGAAGAAGATGGTCTTGCTGACGAGCTCCCTCAGAGCGCCCCTCTGAACAGTGTCATCCCTGTGTCCTTCAAAATCCAGGAAGAAGTAGTACTCCCAGGGACGCTGTCTTGTTGGCCGAGACTCTATCTTCGTGAGATTGATGCCGTGCCTCGCAAAAGACTCTAGGGCGCCGTAGAGGGAACCCGGAACGTGAGGAAGCGAGAAGATTACCGAGGTCTTGTAACCGCCTCCGCGACGACCCTCCTTCGTGGAGAGCACGAGAAATCTGGTATAGTTCCGACCGTAATCCTCGATTCCGCGTGAGAGGACGCTCATCCTGTAGATTCGGGCGGCGTTCTCGCTGGCGACCGCGGCGGCGTTCGCCATCCTCTTCTCTTTGATCATCTTCACGCTGCCCGCGGTGTCGTAGGCGACCATGACTTTCACCCCAAGCGAGGCGAGGAAACCACGGCACTGCGCGAGGGCTTGCGGGTGTGAATAGACGACCTTGAGGTCCCCGAGAGTCGTCGAGGGGAGGGCGACGAGGCAGTGCACCACGCGAAGGACTATCTCTCCGGCTATCTTGGCGCTGCTGGTAATCAGCGAATCGTACGTTTCGTGGACGCTCCCCTCGATCGAATTCTCGATGGGGACGACGCCGTACCTTACTGCTTCGACCTCGGCCAAGTTGAAGACTTCGGGGATTGTCTTGCAGGGGACTGTCTCAGCCTTCCCCCCGAAGCGCTGATAAATCGCCTCCTCGCTGTAGGCGCCGTGCTCTCCTTGGAAGGCGATCCCTTTAGGTCTCAATCTCGTTCAGTGAAAATGCCTGCTAATCAGCTCGTCGGAGGCCTTCCTTCGCTCGGGCCTCCCCGTCTCGGATGACGGAATCTATGAACAGTTCCCCCGCCCTGTAGCTGCTCCTCACGAGGGGACCCGATGCGACGTACTTGAACCCCATCTCCTCTCCCAGCTCCTTGTACTTCGCGAACACCTCGGGGCGGACGAATTCGACCACGGGGAGGTGCCTCGCAGATGGTCTGAGATATTGACCGATGGTGAGGAAGTCCACCGCGGCGTCCCTCAGGTGCATGAACGCGATTTCCAGCTCCTCCTGAGTCTCCCCCAGCCCAACCATTATCGAAGACTTCGTGTATGTTCTCTGGTTCAGTTTCTTGATGCTCCTCAGAACGGAGAGCGACTGCCAGTAGTTGGCTCTGGGGTCTCTGACCCTCGGAGTCAGGCTCAACGTGGTCTCGAGGTTGTGGGCGACGACGTCGGGTCTCGCCTCAACGATCGGACGCAACGAATCGAGGTCGTTCTGAAAGTCTGGAATCAGCACCTCGACGCGCATCTCAGGACACTGCTCCTTGATGAGCCTAATCGTTTTTGCGAAGTGAGCGGCGCCTCCGTCGGAGAGGTCGTCCCTGTCCACCGAGGTCAAGACCACGTAGGTGAGGTTCATCTGGGAGAGGGCGAACGCTACGTGCTCGGGTTCGTGCTCGTCGAGAGCTCCCGAGGGCCTTCCGGGCGTGACCATGCAGAACCTGCAGGCCCTGCTGCAGACCTCGCCCATGAGCATCAGGGTGGCGGTCCCTCCTCCCCAGCATTCGTGGATGTTCGGGCAGTGCGCCTCTTCGCAGACCGTGTGAAGGCTGAGGTTTCTCAAGAGCCCTTTGAGCTCGTCGTAGTTTGCGCTACCGGGTGGGAGGACGGTCAGCCACTCTGGTTTCGCTTCTAGTCGCAAGGGGAATCTATCTATCTATCTATCTGTCGGTCTATCTATCTATCTGTCGGTCTAGCTTGGGAGAGTCTTCAGTCTCTCGAATCCTTTCACTGTCAAAAATCCGTCACAGGCATCGCAGCCTTCAACCATAAACCCAGGCTCGAGGTCTCGGTGGAGACTACACATCAGGTGATTGAACCTGATGTAGTCGCAAACCTCCGTCATAGTTCTGACTGCTTCTCTCTCGTCACCCGTCTCCGAGGCGAGGATCGACGCCACCCTGTCCACGGCCTTCGCGACCGTCGGGTCCATCTCGAGGTCTATCATCACGCCCCTGGCCTTCCTTGCATAGTTGCTGACGGAGGCCTGGGTTATCCCCATTCTTGTCGCTATCTGCTGCTGGGTCATGCTGTACCTGTCCTTGAGCCGCTTTGAGACCATCGCTCGTAGGGCGGGTAGAGCCGACCTCGAAACAATCTCGTAGGGGTTTAGCATGAATTATCACGTCAGTTATCCTGCCTCCTTTATTTAAGTGTAGGACTCTCTCTCGAGTCTGGTGGTATGGGCTCTTGTCCCCGCCCTCCTTCTCCTTGTGTCAGTCAGGGGCAGACTCGCGCGGTCGGACCGACCAAGAATCGCCTTTCACACGTGCAGACGAGGTATCGCTCGGCATGCGGCGGGGGAAGATAACACCTGGGATCACGAGCGATAAGATATGACCAGGACTACCTTTTCTTCCTCCAGCTCATCACTTAATAACCCAGAGGGGCGCTGACCCCTCGACGCTCGTTTTTGAGCAGTAACTCTAGCTTCGACTACTTGATTGAGCCCGTTAGGAGCCTGCTGAGGGAATCGGGCATAGAAGAGCCGACACCTCCGCAGGCCTTGGCCTCCCCTCTGATCCTCCAGGGGGAGAACGTGCTCATAATCGCGCCAACGGGCTCTGGGAAGACTGAGGCGGCAATCCTTCCCCTCTTGAGCAGGATAGTTGGCAAAGATCAGAGAAAGGGGATCTCACTGCTCTACATCACCCCCCTGCGTGCCCTCAACAGAGACATGCTGAGGAGACTGGAGGTGTGGTGCTCGAAGCTCGGTTTGACGATCGACGTCAGACACGGGGACACCCCGCTCTCCCAGAGGAATAAGCAGTCCAGAAGCCCTCCCGATTTGCTGGTCACAACTCCCGAAACACTCCAAGCGATACTCCCGGGGAGCAGGATGAGAGAGAACCTCAGGATGCTGGATGCCGTCGTTGTCGATGAGGTTCACAACCTTGTGGAGAGCAAGAGGGGCGTCCAGCTCTCCGTCGGTCTTCAGAGGCTAAGGAGGGTAGCGGGGGAATTCCAGCTGATAGGCCTCTCCGCTACTGTTGGTTCTCCTGAGTTGGCTGCAGGATTCCTCTTCGGGGACAGAAAGCATCAGATAGTCAAGGTCGACCTCCGGAAGGACTTCAAGTATGGGATAGAGTATCCGACTCCAGACCTAGTGAACAGCGAGCTCGCCGAGAAGACATTCGCCACCCCCGACCTCGCAGCAAGGCTCTCCAGGATCGCTTCCCTACTGGAGACTCACACCT
>VBPP01000080.1 GCA_005877365.1 Nitrososphaerota archaeon | reverse complement strand
GGGTCTGGTTTGTCAATATGATTACGTGCTGGCCGAGCCAGAGGGTCGCCTTCGATGAGATGGCGTTCTCGCGGGTGAGTCGCTTTACCAGGCTCTCCTTCATCCGGGAAGTGAATGGCTTCTCCCCTCTGAACAGTATGTACCTTCGCCTCGACTCCCTTATTCGTGTCAGTGAGGATGACGCCCCAGCCTTGCCGCGTAGAAGGTCGCGGGGTCGCCCTTCAGGTATCCCCTGGGCTTGAGCTTGACGCGGACGGGGTCATTCTCGGCGAGAACCAACCTCCCGGCGAGCAACTCCTGCTTGTTGAACCTCAGGTACAGCGCCCCTCTCTCGTCGATGTTCCTCCCCCTATCGCCCAGGATAGCCACGGTCTCCTCACCCGAAAGGAGCGCGACGATTCGTGAGAAGAGGCGAGCCGCCCCCTCCCGCGTAACGCGGTATGTCACGTGCGATATCCTGTTGCCGAAGTGTCCCTCGAGCGCCTCGACCTCGGGTTCCGAAAGCGAAAAAAACGAGCTTACAGCCCTGACCAGCCTCGACTCATCCTCCGTGGCGTGGACGAAGAAGGAAACCTCGACCGACTGAATCTCGCTCCCCGCCATCGGTCCCTGGATTGATACGCAAGTGATAACTATATGGGTTCGTCCTACCCCCACGTGGCTAAGAAGAAGCAGCTGACGATCGAGGACGTCCTCGGTGATGAGATAAGGCGGGAGATGAACCTCGACACCAAGACCTTCGTCGTCCTCGACGACTGGGATTCAGTGATGCACTCCGTCTATCAGCTCCCTATAGGGTATGGCGGGTACACCGCGAAGGTGAGCGACCTGAAGACGGTGAGAGAGATGGTCGATACCCTCTCCTCCACCGACTTTGACAACGTGAAGAGGAGCGAGAGCAGAAAGAAGCAGCTAAGGCAGTTCACTCAGACGATGAGCATGTACTATAACCTCGTCTTCACGAAGAAGGGGAAGAAGGTGGGATACGGCGCCCTGATACACTTCCCCCGATTGAAGCCCGAGCCGGAGAGGAGCGGGGGGATTGTCCTCGCCGCGAGGATCATAGCGGAGGACGGAAAGCATTCCGTCAGATTCGAGAGGGCGAAGTTCGACGACTTTCTTCTCGAGGTCAAGCCGTACATCAACCTTCTCGGCGACCTCTACAGACAGACGCGGAAGCCGTAGACATGGGAAGGTTCGTAGTCGGGATAGAAAGGACCGCGCACACCTTCTCGGTTGCCGTCGCCTCGAGAGAAGGGAAGATACTCTCAGACGTGAGAGAGGTCTACACCCCGCCGGAGGGAAGCGGGATCCATCCATACCTGGCTTCCCTGAGTCACGTGAAGGCAGCCCCGCGCGTCCTCCGGGATGCGCTCCTCACCTCGGGAGTCGCCCAGGGCGACATAGACGCGGTCGCTTATTCCATGGGACCAGGGCTAGGTCCCTGCCTAAGGGTGGGTGCCGTCGTGGCTCGCACTCTAGCCCTCTCGTTGGCCAAACCTATCGTTCCTGTCAACCATGCGATAGGCCACATAGAACTCGGGTGCCTACTGACAGCAACGGAAGACCCGCTCGTACTTCTCGTCTCAGGGGGGCACAGCATGGTGGTCGCATTTTCGTACGGGCGCTGGCGTGTCCTGGGTGAAACCCTGGACCTCACTCTGGGGCAGCTCCTCGACCAGTTCGGGCGGCACGCCGGTCTCTCTTCGCCATGCGGAATGCAGGTCGAGCGGGCCGCATCGATGTCAAGCCGCTTCATCCCCCTCCCCTACACAGTCAAGGGGAACGACGTGTCATTCTCCGGAATCCTCACCACGGCGAAGAGGCTACTCGACGGAGGCGAAGGTTTCGGGGACATCTGCTTCTCGATTCAGGAGACCGCCTTCGCGATGATGGTGGAGGTGACCGAGAGGGCGCTCGCGTTCACCGGAAAAAAGGAGGTTATGATAGTGGGGGGGGTCGCGGCGAACAGGAGGCTCGCGAGGATGATGGAGTTGATGACGAGGAGACACTCGGCCAGCTTTCACGTCGTTCCCCTGCGTTTCAGCGGAGACTGCGGCTCGCAGATCGCGTGGACCGGTCATCTCGCGCACTCGAAGGGGGTCACCACCTCGGTGGAGGAAGCCTCGACTAGGCAATCGTGGAGGCTCGACCAGGTCGATGTCCCCTGGAGGGAGTAGGTTGCGGTCGGAGGTGGGCGAGGGCGGTACGAGGGTGATCTACAGGGGAGCCGAGGCCGACCTGCTGCGCGGCAGGTGGTGCGGCTTGGATGCCGTCTTCAAGTTCCGGCGACCATTCGAGTACCGCCTGAAGCTTCTCGACGACGCGATCAGGCGACAGCGGACGGCCCGTGAAGCGGAGATGATCCACGACGCGAAACGCTCCGGTGCTCGCACACCGCTCCTCTACTTTGTAGACCCCGCAAACGCGCTAATCGTGATGCAGTGGATGAAGGGTCGAAGGCTGAAGGAGGCGGTCTCCTCCCTTCCCCTAGAGGAGCTGGAGCGTGTCTTCGCCGAATTGGGGGGTGAGGTGGCGCGTCTTCACGCGTCCGGAATCATGCACGGTGACCTAACAACATCGAACGTTCTCCTCGACAACGTCGACGACAAGAGCAACGACAAGGAGCTGACTCTGATCGACTTCGGGTTAGCTATCCGCACCACGAGGCTCGAGGACCGGGCGGTCGACCTGAGGCTCGCGAAGGAGACGCTCACTGGGGCGCATTCGGAGGTGGCTTCGAAGGCATACGCCGCCCTCCTCGAGGGATATGGAGGTGAGGTGGGTCCCGGGGAAGTACGTGACGTGACGAGGCAGGTGGCCGAGATCGAAAGGAGGGGGCGATACGCGAGGGTTGAATGAACGAAAAAATTGACATAACCATCAGCTTCGCTACGTCGAACTCCCACAAGTTTCGGGAGGTGGAACTAGCTCTGAGCAGGGTCGGAGTGGGGGTCAGGCGGTTGCGTGGAAAAGGGCTCGAAATACAGTCGGACGACGTTGCGGAGGTGGCGAGGTTCGCCTCCGCCGACGCCTCGAAAAAGTATGGACGCCCCCTGATCGTCGAGGATACTGGCCTCTTCATCGACGCCCTGGGCGGATTTCCGGGCCCCTACGCCTCATTCGTCTTCCGGTCGATTGGTTCAGAGGCCATCCTGCGGCTGCTGGGGGGCAAAGGGAAGGAGGAGGAGAGGAGAGCCACCTTCCGGAGCGCCGTCGCCTACTGCGAGCCCGCAGGAGTGCCGACGGTATTCCGCGGTAGCATCGTCGGCGCGATAGCGAAGAGGGCGGCCGGGAGGGGTGGCTTCGGGTTCGACCCGATCTTCATCCCCGCCGGTCACAGGCACACTATGGCTCAGCTGAGCATCGACGAGAAATGCCGCATCTCTCATCGGGCGGAGGCTGTGACGAAGTTTGGCGAGTGGTACGTCAGGCTAGGAGGGAACGTTTATCAGCAGAACCTCGATGACAGCCAACGAGCTGACGGGAGACGGCACGGATTCATTCGCACAGGCACGGGAAGTCGCACGTAACCAGGCCCGTGGGTAACAAGACACCGACGTGGGTGAAGCAGGGAGCGGAAGAGCTCAAGTCGCTGACAATCAAGCTCGCGAAGGATGGTTTGACACCAAGTCAGATTGGTACGATGCTCAGGGACGAATACGGCGTTCCTCTCGCGAAGCCCGTGATGGGAATCTCTATCGGCGAAGTCCTTACTCAGGCAAAGATGGCTCCGAAGGTGCCCGAAGACCTTCAGAACCTAGTCGAGAAGGCGAAGAGGGTCCAGAAGCACCTGGACGCACACAAGAGCGACAGGAAGAACGTACGCTCCTTGGAGTTGATCGAGGCGAAGATATATCGCCTCTCCAAATATTACAAAAGAATAGGCACCCTCTCCAAGGACTTCAAGTACACCGCCATCGTTGCCCAGCTCTCCTGAGCTCTCGGGTGACCATCGAGAATGGCAAACTTCGACGAGCTCCTCAATCGGTACGACGAACTCTCTCGGAATCTCATGAACTCGATGAAGGATGGCAAGAAGTTCATCGTAGTAACGCACATCGACGCCGACGGCCTCTGTAGCGGCGCGATGACGTTCGTTGCGCTTGCGAGGAGGGGAGCAACCGTCTCTGGGCGTACGGTACCCGACCTTGACCCGAAGACGATTGAAGTCCTGAGAGAAGAGAGATACGACTTCTACATCTTCACCGACCTGGGATCAACGCTTGTCAGCGAACTGGCATTGGCGCTTGACAACAGGTTCCTCGTGCTCGATCACCACGAGCTGCCCGAGGTCAGCGCGAGAAACCCTGCGGTGGTAAACGCCTGGCAGTACGGTTACGACGGTGGTACAGAGGCATGCTCATCCACGATGGCCTACTACTTTGCCCGCGCCCTCGACTATTCAAACAGGGACCTCGCCTACCTCTCTGTGGTCGGAGCGGTCGCTGACCGACAAGACGTGGGGGAGGGGCGCTCCCTAACCGGCCTCAACGGTAAAGCCCTCGAAGAAGCCCAGTCGAGCGGTCTCTTGACAGTCTCCAAGGACCTTCTCTTCTACGGCAGGGAGACTCGCCCTCTGCACGAGGCGATCGCGTCGTCATCTTCCCCCTTCATCAAGGGACTCTCGGGGAGCAAGGACGCGGCACTCGCGGCTCTCATCAAGGCGGGGATCAGGATGAAGGAGTCCGCGAAGTGGAGGACTCTTGCCGAACTTTCAAGCGAAGAGAAGAAGAAGGTGACTGAGGTAGTAGCAAGTTTCCTAGCCCCGGCAGGAGGAGGGGGAGCTGAAGTCATCGGGGCGCTTATCGGCGATATCTATACTCTCGGGATGGAGGACGCGTTCACTCCCCTCCGAGACGCGAGGGAGTTTGCGACTCTCTTGAACTCCTGCGGAAGAATGGGCAAGCCCGGACTCGGCCTGTCGATCTGCGTTGGAGATAGAAGCGATTCGCTCAGGGAGGGTATGAGGCTCCTCAGCGAATATAGGGCGGAGATCAACAAGTCCGTTCAGGGAATTCTCTCTGACTCGGGTAGAGTCGAGATCAGGGAGGACTTCGCATTCGTAACGGGAGATGACCTTGTCGATGAGAAGCTACTCGGACCGGTCACCTCGATCCTGGCTTCTGCCCCTCAATTCAAAGACAGGGTGATAGTGGCGAGGACGAAGTCGGGAGAGTCGGAACTCAAGATTTCGAGCAGGGTGGGCGACTCCCACAACCGTGAAGTAAACCTGGGTGTCATGATGAGAGAGGCCGCCGAGAAGATGGGCGGCGTCGGCGGCGGGCACATGATGGCAGCGGGCGCGAAGATACCACTCTCGAGGGGCCCGGATTTCGCGAAGACAGTCCTGGAGAGGGCGGGGGTTTGACTCTCGCCTTCGAGATGAAGGTGATGTGCAGCGGCGGGGAAGTCGCGGCGAAGCTGGAGAAGGTCCTCGGACCAGACAACAGGGGAGTCCCACACGACCAGAGGTTCCTGATGAGGAGAAGCGGAAAGACACTCCTCTTCGAGATGAAATCCCCCAGGCCTCTGTCGGCCCTCGCCTCGGTCGAGAGCCTCTTGAACGATATCAACCTCTTCAAGGAGGTATGGCTTTTATCGCGTTAGGGCAGAGAGCCCGGCTGGTCAGAATCATTGCTTGATGTGAAGCTTCTCAGAGAGTCGCCTGAGGTCGTCAGGAAAAACCTTGAGAGGAGGAACCTCTCTCTAAAGGTGCCTCTCGTCGAGGAGGCCCTTCGCGTCGATAGGGTTTGGAGAAATCTCAAGACTCGAGTCGAGGAGCTCAGGCACAGGCAGAATCAACTGACGGTTGAGGTCGCAAGCCTCAAGAAACAGGGCAAGTCGATTGCGGGAAAGCTGAAGGAGATTGAGGACATCCCCGAGAGGATAAGGTCGCTGGACTCGGAGGCCGAGAAGAGCTACTCGCGGCTGCAGGAGATAATGCTAACTCTCCCGAACCTTCTCGATGAAACCGTTCCCGACGGCAAGGACGAAAGCGACAACCTTCTTCTCCGCAGTTGGGGACAGCCGAGAAAATTCGAGTTCGAGCCGAAGCACCACATCGACCTCCTCACGGAGCTGGGGATGGTCGATGTCGAGCGTGCTGCGAAGATAGCAGGAGCGAGGACCTTCTTCCTCGAGGGGGAGATGGTGAGGCTGGAGCATTCGATCATGCGCTATGCTATCGACCTCCTGACAAGGAAGGGATTCAAGCCCATCGAACCTCCCTTTATGATGAGCAGGAGGGCCTACGAGGGGGTCGTGGACCTCGCCGCCTTCGGGCCCGTCATCTACAAGGTCGAGGGTGAGGACTTGCACCTCATCGCCACGTCTGAACACCCACTCGTCGCGATGCACATGGACGAGATTCTCAAGGGTTCCTCGCTCCCCATAAGGTACTGCGGCTTCAGCCCCTGCTTTCGAGTCGAGGCGGGAGCCCATGGTAAGGACACGAAGGGCATCTTCAGGACGCACCAGTTCTACAAGGTGGAGCAGGTCGTCTTCAGTAGGCCAGAGGAGAGCCGGAGCCTCCACGAGGAATTGATCGGGAACGCGGAGGAGGTCTTCAGAAACCTCGGCCTGCCGCACAGGGTAGTCACCCTCTGCAGCGGCGATACGGGTGCGACGGCAGCCAAGACCTATGACCTGGAAGCGTGGCTTCCAGCTCAGGGGAGGTTCAGGGAGATGGTCTCGGCGAGCAACGTGACAGACTACCAGGCCAGGCGTCTCAAGATACGCTATCGCGATAAGCAGAGTGAACAGACGAAGCTAGTCCACACGCTCAACTCGACCGCGGTCACGACAAGGGCCTTGGTGGCGGTCGTGGAGAATTACCAGCAGGCCGACGGTTCGATTGCCATTCCGAATGTCCTCGTCCCGCATATGGGCCTCGACCTGATAGCCCGCTAGCTGAACTCTTAAATTGGTGCCGGAGGGAACGACGAAGACGACGACGAATGGCCAAGAAGGTAGCTGGAAAGGTCAGAGACAAGTGGAAGCTGAAGTCGTGGTTGACCGTACTCGCTTCTCCCTCCTTCGGCAGTGCTCCCATCGTGCGGATCCCGGTGACCGACGCCGAGAAAGCCAGAGGGAGGGTAGTGGAGACGACTCTCTACGATATCCTGAAGCAGGACCCCCAGCACTACAGCTTCAAGCTCTACTTCCAGGTCGATAGAGTCGAGGGAGAGACGGCGCACACCGTCCTCAGAGGACATGAATACTCGCGAGAGTATCTCCGGAGCCTCGTGAGAAGAGGCTCCTCGATGTCGGACTTAATCAAGGACTACCGCACGAAGGATGGATACCTCGTCCGAGTCTACTGCATCGCGTTCTCGCAGGGCAGAATGAACACTTCAAAGAAGCACGACCTTCGATCCGTCATGGACAGAGTGATCGGGGAGCGTGCCTCGAGTCTAACCTACGACCAGTTCGCCCAGGAGATGGTCCTGCAGAAGATCGCGTCGGACGTCTACAACGAGGCCAAGAAGGTCACTCATCTCAGACACGTGGGCCTGAGAAAGAGCAAGCTGATCAGGATGCCCGAGGGCTCACAGCCAAAGCCGCAGGAGGCTGTGCTCGCGGCCGCCTGACGCCCTAGCGCGAACTCACTATCTTTACGATGTCATGGTTCTTCAGCTGGTGGTCTGCAGCGAGCCGCATCCCAGTCCTGGCATCAATGGCATAGAGAAACCCCTCCGCCAGGTCAGAGTGGACCGCCCTCGCCAGGTCGAGGGTTGTCGATCCGCCCCTCATGACGTAGGCGTCCGGGAGGATGTTTCCCTTCTTGTCGGAGAGCTTCCTCTCGTCTTCCACGGGGAAGACCACGACCGCCCCGAGCAGCGAGAAGTACGCCTCGTCTATCGCCTTCTGAACACCCGTCCCCCTGAAGACCTTCATAACCCTCCGATCAACCATCTCAATCGCCTGCAGCTGCTCCCGCGTCAGAGTGTTCGTCTGAATCAGCCTGAAGGTCTCGTCTCCCGGGGTGTACGAAAGAAATCCCCTCTCGGCCGCCCTCCTGAGGAGGAGCTCCGCCTCCGAGGCGCATGGTATCACCTTTCGGCCGGTCACCCTCAACCTCTCAATGTTTTCCATCGCGCTCGGGAGGTCTGCCTTGTTCGCCGCTATCAGGCTCGGCTTCGACCTCTCCCTCAGATGTGTGGCGAACTTCTGGAGGTCGGAGTCACTCCACGCGGTCGGCTTCTCTGGTTTCAGGTGAAGCTGCGCCATAACCAGCTCGATCTCCTTCTCGTCTACCGCGAGTCCCGTAAGTCTCGCCGCGAGACTCGCGGTGACCTTGGCGGCTGACTGCTCAGCGAGCCTCGAAGTCTTCTCCCAGTCGCGCCTTATGATTCCAAGGACCCATAGGTCGAACTCCCTCTCGACCATCTCGATGTCCTTCAGCGGGTCGTGAGAGCCCGGGGGGACCTTCCTCCCCTCCGCGTCTGTCGACCCAGAGGCGTCGACGACATGGATGAGCGCGTCAGCCTGCCTGATTTCGTCCAGAAACTGATTGCCCAACCCCCTTCCCTGAGCCGCTCCCTCGACGAGCCCCGCTACATCGACCAACTTCACCGGTATCAACCTCGTCCCGTTCACGCAACTCGAATTCCTAGGGTTGTCGACGACGCCCATCTCCTGGTGTACACACTGGGTCCTGAGGTAGGCGACCCCCACGTTGGGCTTTATCGTCGTGAAGGGGAAGTCTGCGATGGCGACCTCGCGGAGGGTCGCGGCAGAAAAAAAAGTCGATTTTCCCACGTTTGGCTTTCCTATGACTCCGACGAGCACAATTCTGCACCCCCAAGTACGTTGTTATAACCGAATAAGAAAGACGGGATTGGCGTCATGAGGGTCGTCGTAGTCGGGGGTGGGGTCGCCGGTCTCGCGGCTGCATCTGAAGCTCACTCCCTCGGCGCGGAGGTCACTCTCCTCGAGAGCTCGGAGTCTTACCTCCCCCCGAAGAGCGGGTGGCCTTCTCTGCTCTCGGGAGAGGCTCAACCGAGTCCCCCGGAGAAACCTGACCACGAACTTCGGGAGTACTCGAAGATGGGCTCGCTCGTAGCCGAAGTCAATGTCGCCGAGAGGACCGCAAGGACCTCCAGAGGTCCGGTCGAGTATGACTCGATAGTGATAGCAACCGGGAGCACCCACGCGGACCCCACCTTTCGCGGCTCTGGGAAGAAGAACGTCTTCATAATGAGGGGCTACCCCGACTATCTTCGACTCGCGAATGAGGTTCGCGGATTCGCCAGGGTCTGCGTGACCGGAGGCGGTCCCCTATCACTCTCGATAGCCGAGAAGGTGAGCTCACTGGGGGCGAAGGTGCTCCTCCTCTCCCCCACCGGGCTCCTCGGCCAACTTAGCGAGGTTGTTCGTCGCGAGGTGGAGCGGAGGGCGAAGGAGGCTGGCTTGGTGCTTCTGCGCTCTCCCCTCGACGGAGTCGCTGGAGTCGAGAGGGTGGAGGCTGTCGTCGCTTCTGGTTCAGTCCATGCGAGCGAGGCTCTGATCTTCCTCCCAGCACCGCGTCCGAACCCACCTCGGCTCGCGGTCGAGGTCGGGTTGAACGGCGGAATTCTCGTCGACGACAGAATGTGTTCTAGCTCCCCGGCCGTCTACGCGGCGGGAGACTGCGCTGAGGTGAGGCTGGGTTCCACCTCGTCATCCTCCTCGCCTATGATGTATCAATCCGCCGCCAGGGCAATGGGTAGGGTGGCTGGTGCGAATGCGGCGGGGGGGAGCGCGGTTGCCAGGCTCGCCAGCGCTGCCTCTCACACCTTCTTCGGCTACGAAGTTTCCTACGGCGGCCTTAGCCCGGCGGAGGGGACGAGGCTTGGAATCAGACTTCTTGAAGTGTCGACGCCCGCTCGAGGCGACGGGCTCTTCTGCAGTCTCTTCTTCGACCGGGCCTCCACGGAAATTCGCGGGATGCAGGTCGCCGGGCGTGGGGCCTCCTCTTATGAGGATGCTATCTCATTGATAATCTCCAACGGGATGACTCTCCCAGACCTCGCGTACCAGGAGTCGAGCTTCGGACCGCTGTCACCGACCGACCTCTCCCCGATCGCGCTGGCCGCAAAGACTGGTCTACTGATGAGGAAGCAGTCATGAAGAAGAAGGTTCGGTTGCTCGTCTGCGACCGACTCGGCGTCTCCGAGCTCGGCCTGGACGAGAATTTCGAGGTCGACTACAGACCCGACATCACGAGGGAGGAACTTCTACGGTCCGTCGGCGGCTACGACGGGCTCGTGGTCAGGAGCAGGACGCGAGTCGACCGGGAGGTGATCGAGACGGCCTCGAGGCTCCGTCTTATCGCCCGACCGGGGACGGGACTCGACAACGTAGACGTCGCGGCTGCCGAGTCGAAGGGGGTAGCGGTGGTGAACAGCCCCGAGTCTCTCGTCGAGGCGGTCGCCGAGCACGTCATCCTGCTAATGCTCGCGCTTTCGAGGAGGCTCGTGCTCGCCGATTCCTCGGTCAAGGCCGGCGGGTGGGCCAAGGACGCGCTCACCGGCTCGGAATTGAAAGGCAAGACTCTCGGGATTGTTGGCCTGGGGAGGATCGGGAGGCGGGTCGGTGAGATCGCGAGTCGGTTCGGAATGTCCATCGTCGGTTATGATATCGTACCGATTGCGGAGGAGATCCTCCGCAGACTGGAGTGCAAACTCCTCCCCCTCGATACGCTCCTCTGTTCCGCAGACTATGTTACGATTCACGTACCACTGACACCCGAGACGAGCCATCTCATCGATTCGCGAAGACTCTCGATGATGAAGAGGGCGGCTTTCCTCGTAAACACGTCGCGGGGAGGCGTCGTCGAGGAGAGGAGCCTTGTCGAGGCACTGAAGGAGGGTCAGATCGCCGGGGCTGCCCTGGACGTCTTCGAGACCGAGCCCCCGAGCGGCGCGATCCTCTCTGCCCCAAACATCGTCCTCACTCCGCACATCGGAGGGCAGACCTTTGAGGCCCAGGCCGACGCGACCAAGGCGGTCGGGAAGAAGATCGCGCAGTTCTTCAGGAAGGAAAGTACGGTCGGCGAACCTTTATCTGCCGAGCGAAGATGAGGCGAAGACGGGATTGTACCGGGAGATAGGCAAGACTTGGCAGACGGTCCTTCGTGAGAAATCCGGTGATATCCTGGCGAGAGCTATACAACTGAGGAGGGAGCCGACCATTCTGAGAGTCGAACACCCCTCGAGGCTTGACAGGGCGAGGATGCTCGGCTACAAGGCAAAGCAGGGCGTCGCGGTCGTGCGGATAAAGGTCTCGCGCGGGGGAATGCGGCGGGAGAGACCTCGAGCGGGGAGACGACCGAAACACCTGGGCGTCCTGCGGATCAAGTCTTCTGTGTCAGCTCAGCGCGTCGCCGAGAGGAGGGTCCGAGAGAAGTATCCGAACATGAGAGTCCTGGGTTCTTACCTGATCTGGAGGGACGGGATGCACGTCTGGTACGAGTGCGTCTTGATCGACCCAATTCACCCCTCGGTCCAGAACGACTACAATTACAGAAGAGTTCTCGGTATCAAGGCGTAGTTCACATCTTCATCTCGCTGCTGTGCCCTGGAAAGATCTTTGAGGTCGGGTCGATAAAGTTCTTAGCAACATTGACAGCCATCGCGGCCTGTGCGTACCCCGTCGCTATCAGGTTGAGCTTGACGCTATCGACCTGCCCAGCCAAGTCTCCGGCGACATAAACGCCCGGGATGTTCGTCTCCATCCTCCCGTTGGTCTTAATCTCTCGTCCTCTGATCTCCAGCCCCCAGTTTCGAATCGGGCCGAGGTCTGCCCTGAACCCTATGTTGACAAGAATCGAGTCGACATCGATCATCGTTTCCTCCTTCGTCCTGTTGTCGTAGATTACGGCCTTCTTCACCCACTTCCCATCACCGATGACCTGCTTCACTTCGTAGAAGAGCTTGATCTCGGCCCCACACTTCATCAGGTCCGCGACGCTCCCTTCGTGCGCACGGAAGACGTCGCGGCGGTGCACGAGAGTTACCTTCTTCGCCCAGTTGTTGAAGTTGAGCGCCCAGTCGACGGCCGAGTCTCCGCCACCCACGATCAGGAGTTTCTTGTCCTTGAAGAGCTGCTTGTCTTTCACGAAGTAGAATATTCCCTTTCCTTCGTACTCGGCGACTCCCGGGGCATCCAGCTTGTTGGGCGAGAAGGCCCCCACCCCGGCCGTGACCAGAACCGTCTTGGAGTAATGGCTTCTAGCCTTGTCTGTGTCGAGTTGGAAGATACCGCCGTCGACCTTTCTTATCGAGAGGACTCTCTCACCGAGGACAACGGTGGGGTTGAACTGGAATGCTTGCTCCACCATGCTCTTCACCAGCTCCTTCGCGAGAATCTTTCGAAAACCAGGGACATCGTAGATGTACTTCTCGGGGTAGAGGACGGCGACCTGCCCACCCACCTCCTCGAGCGCGTCGATCAGTTTCACCTTCATCTGCCTCAAGCCAGCGTAGAACGTGGCAAATAGACCGGCTGGTCCCGCGCCTACTATCGTGATGTCATATGCATCCAAGGA
>VBPP01000032.1 GCA_005877365.1 Nitrososphaerota archaeon | reverse complement strand
GAGTTGGGTCGTGCGGCGGTGACCCTCGAGGGGGTGGGCGCCTTTCCGTCCTCCGTGCATCCGAACGTAATCTGGGCAGGCGTGGCTCAGGCTGACAGGGGGAAAATCGTTCCGATGGCGGAGAGGGTCATCGCTGAGCTGCGAGGAATCGGGGAAGAGGACAGTCGTCCCTTTGAGCCCCACATCACCCTCGCTCGGGTCAGGTCGGCCGCGAAGAGGGAGGCGCTCGTCTCGTTCCTCCAGCTCAACGCGACTCGCAAATTTGGTAGTGCGGAACTGACTCATCTCAAGCTCAAGTCGAGTGAGTTGACGCCGAGAGGACCGGTCTACGCCGACGTCGGAGTCTACCCATTGAGATGACGACCACGACGGACGCGATTCCGAAGGGGGCGAGAGAACTCTGCACGCCGACCGTCGAGGAGGCGAAGAGACTCGCCGAGACCGTAGAGAGAGTCGCGGAGAAGACGAGGCTCGCCGCCGCCCGCTTCCCTGAGACTAGGGATGTGGTCCTCGGCGGGTCCTTTGCGAAGGGGACCTGGCTTCCGGGGGAGGCGGACATCGACATCTTCGTGAAGCTTTCGCCCGATATTGACGAGGCGCGCTTCGAAGAGGTGGGGCTGAAGGTCGGTCTCGAGGCCACGAAAGGTTACCCGCGGGGGAAGAAATACGCACAGCATCCCTACACAGAGGCACGCGTGGAGGGAGTCGTCGTGAACATCGTGCCCTGCTACGACGTCCAGGCTGGCCAATGGAAGAGCGCCGCGGACAGGTCCCCCTTCCACGTAGAGCTCGTCAAGACAAGGCTGAGCGAGGCTCAGAAGCTGGATGTCAGGCTCTTGAAGAAGTTCATGAAAGGGGTCGGTGTCTATGGAGCAGAGATAGAGAAGGAAGGCTTCAGCGGGTACGCCTGCGAGGTCTTGGTCCTGGAGCACGGCAGTTTCGTAGATGTTCTCAAACACTTCATCCACCTGAAAGCCGTGGCTCCGGATCGCCTATTGACTCTGCCCGACCCTGTCGATGAGCGAAGAGACCTGGCGAAAGCAATCTCCAACGAGATTGTCGCGCGCCTTGTCCTAGCCGCACGTGCGTACCTCAAGCGTCCGACCCTCCAGTTCTTTCTCGGCAAGACCGGCAAGAAGCGCCCCAACCTTCAGGCGCACGTCATCGGCATAACCTTCACTCACCGTGAGTCGAGTGAGGACATCCTCTGGGGTGAGCTGAAGCGAACGATGAAGCATCTTTCGGGGCACATCAAGAGGGCGGGTTTCGCCCTTGCCAGGACTGCGATCGCCTCCGATGACAGGAGGGAGAGCGCCTTCCTGATTCTACCTGAGGTCCGGGAGCTGTCGGCCATAGAGAAGAGACTGGGTCCGAGTGTCGTAATGGAGAGAGAGGCGAATGAGTTCGTGGCGAAGAACTCGAAGAGAGCCAAACTCGTCTGGGTGGGGGAGGCGGGACAGCTGCAAATCCTCCAGAACAGGGACGAAGTCCGCCTGAGTGACTTCTTGAGGCGAATGGTGAGGGGCGAAATCGCCAAGATGGGTGGTTCCCCCACGATAAGCAGGGCGATCGCGAAGAATGGGAAGGTCATCGAGGGTCGACCCCTCCTGCGGGCGGCGAAGAGGAAAGGATGGCTTTCGGCGGGGCTGAACGATATTGTATCAGACACTCTCGGAACGAGTCCCGGTTAGTGCTCTCATTCGAACACCGTACATCCGGGTCCTCACCTACCCGAAGGTATCCCTGCCAGCCGCTCGAAGTCGAGTCTCCCAACTCGAGAAACTCGGAGTCAGGCGCTTGATTTTCGAGGGAAAGTCGAAGATAGGAAGCCTGGGAATTCTCGGCATTGGCACCGTTAGCGTGGTCGTGAGGTCGGAGGTAGGCGAGGAGGTACTCGCGTTGAAGATTCGACGGATGGATGCGAACAGGCCCGGCATGAAGGAGGAGTTCGAGTTGACCCGGCTCGCGAACAGGATCGGAATCGGCGCCAGAGCGGTGAGTCACACCAAGGACTTGCTGCTCTTAGAGTACATTGATTACATTGAGCTTCATGCTTGGTTCAAGTCGCTGAAGGGGCCCAATAGGAGAGCGATGGCGCGAGAGATCTTGCATCGCATTCTGAATCAGTGCAGGAAACTCGACATAATGGGGCTCGACCATGGTCAGCTCAGCAATCTCAGAAAGCACATCGTCGTGGTCAACGGATTCCCCTACATCATCGATTTCGAATCGGCCAGCCTGAATCGAACACCCAAGAACGTGACCACCGCTGCGCAGTACATCCTGATCGGTGGCAAGATGTCTGCTCTCGCGAGGCGGCTGGTCGGGGTGAAGAAACTGGAGGTCGTTCTGGCGGCGCTTCGAGAGTACAAGGAGATGAAGAGTGACGTGAGTTACTCGCACTTGTTAGAGGAGCTGAGACTGAACTCTGACTAAACTTTAACCGAGTCAGGTTTAGACATGTCTTCCGTGGGGCCGTAGTCTAGTTTGGTCTAAGCGAGACAAAGATATCATTCTTAAAGATAAGCTAAATGCTTTCTTAAGGAGTTCGTCGTGACCAACTGTAGCCCCGACTCGCCATGAACCGGGAGATGAGTGCGCCAATTGAAATGTCAGACCAATTTGCCAGAACTCCCTCAAGGAACGCCTCCGAGCTTAAATCTTAGCTCTTTGTGAGAATTCGAGAAATGCCAACATCGAATTACGATAACGAAGACGTAAATGCGCTTAGGAAAAGATTGTGGAACGAGGCATATGATTTTGCGAGGGAGCTACGTGCACAACACCACACACTTTCTGGATTGGAATTATTTATGGTTCTCCATCAGATGATAGAGGAAACTCATCATCACTGGATTGAGGACAAAAGGAAGTGGAATGATATTCTGAGCGAATCGGACTAGTCGAAGAAAAGAACCGAACACATAACTGTGGGGAACGGCTCAGGCGAGCCAGCGGGGCTCTTTATAGATTCGGAATTTTCCCGCTCTGAGATTACAGACGTTCCCGCCTAACGGCGAAAAAGCGAGGGGTTTTTGACATGACTCGGGGAATAAGAGCGTTGCCGAGCCCTCTAATGCAAGGTAGAAAGCTCGTTGTTCTCGGAATTCATGACTAATTATTTCCCCGAGCTTAAATCTCGGCGAGATGAAGCCTTGAAACGTGGGGCCGTCGTCTAGCTTTCATGACAAAGTTCATGGCTAAAGGTAGGATACTTGCTTGGGGTGCAAGTGGTCTTGGGTTCAAATCCCAACGGCCCCGTTTATGTGACTAGTGAGACCATTCCTCTCAGCTTAGTTTGGTCTAGGATACCTGAGCATTTCGGCGGTGAACCTGGGGACCAAACCTTGGATAGAGCGCAGGCGATCGTGAGTTCAAATCTCACCGGCCCCATCATCCAATCCCGGTCGACTCCTCAATCTTCAGGCGTGGCTCAACCAACGAGACCTGTCACTTCTGCGTCCACGAGGTCGACAACGACCGAAGGTTCTTGTGCCTCGCATACGAGTGCTTCGTCCTGCTCGACACCGCATGCGACTCGTACGAGAGGAGAGTCTAGAGACCTGCCTACCCTGTCAAGGTTCATGCAAGAGATCCAGTAGTTTAGAGATTTGGGAAAGCAAGGGTAGCAGAAAAAAAGCGTGTG
>VBPP01000031.1 GCA_005877365.1 Nitrososphaerota archaeon | reverse complement strand
TCGGCAGAACTGTGACATCCCGGAACTTGTAGACTCGGCCGTTGTAGGACACATTGTCCCCGCTCCAAATCTTGCGGAGGATCTCTATTCCTTCCTCCACCCTCACGACCTTCTCGCCCGGAGGGATTCCTAATGCATCGTACTCGTTCCTGTAGATGGGGCCGTGTTTTGTGGGGGTACCCTGGCAAACAACTAGGATAGTTCTGCCCCCAGAAAGTTGGTCAAGAGTCGCCCACTGATAGCCAAGGATGATGGGGTGTCTCAAAGGGAAGCTTGCGAAGCAGGAGGTTCCAAGCTTGACCCGCTTCGTAACGGCCGCGACAGCCGAAAGTACGACAATCGAATCCAAACGGGGTTTCGCTAATATGCTATCGCCTGCCCATACACCGTCGTAACCATACTCCTCTGTCTGCTTGCTCAACTCGATTACGTCTTTTCTAGGGTCGGAACCGGAGAAGAGTATACCCCTTGTGGGGAGCACTATGCCGAAGGAGATTTTCTTTCCCACAACGACAGACGCTTCGATGTCCCATGTTAAAAGCCGTCTTTGATTATTATTATGATTGTCTTAGAGTGGATAGCCGCTCTGCACCCTTCTCCGCATACTCGCCGAAACCCTGAAGGGCTTCCAGCATCTCGTCCTTGGTCAGGACCAGAGCAATCCCTCTCCTTAGGGTCTTGAGTTCGGCCTCTTGTATCTGGGGGTCATCCGTGGAGTTCACATCCGACCCGAAGACAACCTTGTAGCCTCTTGCGTGGGCATCTCTCGCGGTGGCTCCGCAGCAATAATTTGTCATCGTGCCACAAATTATCACGGTATCGACTGCCAAGTTCTTCAGGACGTAATCTAGCGAGGTGTTGGTGAAAGCCCCGTAGCTTGGCTTTGCAATGATTACGTCCTTCCCGTACCTCGGCTTTATGGAAGGATCTATGCTTTCCTTCAGAAAGAGAGGAGGCCCGTCGTAGTCGTCGAAGTTGTCGAGGGGCGTCCATCCCGCTCTGAAGTACGGGTTCATGTCTACGAAGCTTGGGTGAAAAGCGTAGCAGGTGTAGATGACAGGAACATTCAGCCCACGGCAAACTTCAATCAATTCCCGAACCCTGGGAAGCTGTTTCGTTGCTTCGGGAATCCAGGAAGGGCAATAACCAGGTTTTGTGAATTCTTCAATCATATCGACGACGATCAAGGCCGACTTTTTCGAGTCTATCTTGAAGCTTGCAATCCCGTTAGCGTATTCTCTCTTCGCTTTCTCTGCGAGGTACTCGGCCGTAAATTCGCCAGGTTTTTTCTTTCTCGACTCGCTCACCTTGTTGCCCAATAGAGGATGGTGCGCTGATTGGATATTTAGCCTGTGTGTCTCTCCGAAGGACGAGATGGATCGGTTTTTTTCGACTTGTCTTATCAAACGAAGACTCTCGGACACTTGGAAACAATCTCGACAGACCCATCGCGTTGTATCACCACCTCGTCCTCGATGTGAACCGATCCAAACGATTCTGATTCTACGCCCGGCTCGATGCAGACAAAGGCGCTCTCTCTGAGGGGAGTTGTAGCTCTTGGGAGCAGAATGGGTTCCTCAACAATCTCGAGTCCTATCGCGTGACCGAACGGCGTGGCCGAACTTCTGGGAATGCCAATCTCTGCGGCGGCGTTGACGGACGCCTTACAGACCTCGTCGCCTGTCATGCCTGGGCGAATGCGCTTAGCGGTCAGTTCTGTCAGGGCTGCCGCTTTACCGAGGAGATCCCTCTGTTCCTCATTCGGGCTCCCTACGGTCCATCTTCGCATGACATCGAAACCATACTCCTCGTACCACCCCACCAGGTCTATCCCAGTGATTTCTCCGCCCTTGAGCCTCCGATTAGTCATGATCGGCCAGCGAACGCTACTCACCTTGTTTCCATAGATTCTTGTTCGGGCGACATAGTCAGCACCCTCATTGTAGCATGCCGTCATCGCTGCGAGTGCGATCTCCGATTCCCTCACCCCTTCTTTTGTCGCTGCAGCGGCCGCCTCGATACCGATATCAGCAATTTTCGAACCTCTCCTTAGTATACTCAGCTCAGCAGAACTTTTGGTCATTCTCTCTCCAACTAGAAGGGAATCCGCGACGACAAACCGCTGCCGTGCGTTTCTTGAAAGTTTAGCTTTCAATTCTTCGAGATAAAGGGAGGGTATTACGTCGGTTCCGACTAGGCCAATCCTACGCTTGTTTCCATTTAACAGGTTAGAAAGAGAGTTGGCGACAGAGAGCGGTAAGTTCTCCGAGGCCATGACTTTATCCACGCCCACGAGGGTTCCTGAAGCAAAGAGCAGGCAAGGAAAGAGCACAACCCGTGACGTTCTCGACAAGAGAAGCGCCGAATAGCCTAGACCCCTGTACCGTTCGTCGTATTGCGAGGGAGGAAAGGCGCTGTGGTAGCCAGTCAGGTATTCTATGTGACCCTCCCTTTCGGGATAGGAGGAAAAGACGACAAGAAAATCCATCTCTCTCTCTTTCATCCTTCGCCTGACGCGGCTGAGTCTACTGAGATACTCTCGTTCTGAAATCCCCTGTCTCAAGAAGTCCTACCTAGTACTCATGGAGCCTTTCCTTAAGTCCGAGGGAGACGTGCCATTGAACGACGAGCCAGCGTCCCTTTTTCACGTCCCATCTCAGGACTGCAGTGACCCTCATGTCACTCTGAAGCCTCTCCCCCGCTTTTGTTTCTATTTCCCACTGAGGTCGGTCGGCTGCCCATGCTAAGCCATCGCCCACATGCACTTCCAATTCTCTGCTCGCGAACCTGAAACTCTTCACTGCTTTGAACTGAACGGAATGTATATCTCGGTACTGTTTCCAGCCTGCGAACTTCTCATCCCAGTCTGTGCCGAACGCCAACAGGTCGTCAGTATGCGAGAAGTTCTCGTCCAACAACTTCGCATCGAGCTTCTCAAAGGCATGGTAGATTCCAAGCATTGTCTTCCTGACCTCCGCCATTTTCTTTGCTCTTTCTTCTCGCTTCATAACGAATCCTCTCTGATCGTGCCTATCAATGGAAATATAATCGTTGCAAGTGTCCGAGACCGAGACTTCAAGGAGTCTCAAGGGGTATTGGAGCAGAAATCAGTACCTCATCTTTACACCTGGAGTGTACAGAGTCGTTGTGGCCGATCAGTGGGAAGAAGAAATTTCTAGAAACCCGCTCGTGGTCTACTCGAGGAAGGCCTACTCCTCTACGGCTCCCCCTCGCTCCCGAAGATACCTGCGGAAGGTATAGGATGGATCTGAGTTACGCTTTGCCAGGAACCCATCGAAGTCCAATTGTTCAGAAAGCTTCTTTCCAGCCCGAATTGTCTCTGCCTGCTGCCGCTCGACCTTCCATATGGACTTGGCCACTTTCAAGACATCTTCGATTCTGCCCGACGGCACGAAAAGTACGCCGTCATCATCCGCAAAAACCACATCATCACCATCAACGGTGAAACCATCCCATTGAGCTGAGGAAAGGTCCAGGGGCCCCCTCTGATCGAGGCGACGAGGACCAGCCGGATACGACCCATAACTGAATACGGGAATACCCAGCCCCACCAACTCATTGGTGTCCCGATGATAGCCCCGCAGCACCAAACCCGCCACGCCCCACGCCCGGGCCTCCAAGACAGTAAGATCACCCACGCAACTCTCGTCGCTTCGACCATCGT
>VBPP01000030.1 GCA_005877365.1 Nitrososphaerota archaeon | reverse complement strand
CTCTGCTTTCACGCACAGCCCTGACCAAGTCTTCTTTCGCCACTCTTCCCTTGAGTTTATGGCTGACCTCGTCAAGCGCAGTACGAAGTTTCTCCTCCTCGGCCTTTTTGCAACCTCCGCTTCCAGTGTCCTTCTGACCACCTTGCTTATCGAAATCCCGTACCTGCGAGCACGCTCTCTCAACTCCTTGGGAACCTTGGCAGAGACTACCACTGACATGGGTCTACCTTTGACGTATTACGATATGAGTATTACCGAGCGTGAATTCTTTTGCCGTTCATGGGTTTCATTGCGCCTCCGCCGGGGCATCCGCGCGTTGGGTGATAGGTGCCTCACGTATTGAACAAGTTGCCTGAAAGCTTCCAGCGCACACCCCTCCTACTTCAACGCGATACTCTACAGCCGCACCCTCTGAATCAGTGTGGTAGGCCATCCGGCTGGAAGGTCAATCTGGTTCGGATGAATTTAAATACAGGTAGGAATATCTTACCCATATGGCAAAACGGGTTCAAGGGATAGAATTCACCAGGGCGAGTTCGAAAGGGCAGATAGTCATACCGACCAAGATCAGGAAAAAGCTCGACATCAGAGAAGGAACCGTGCTTGCCGTCGCTACTGAGAAAGACATGATCGTTCTGAAGAAGGTCGAATCCAGCCTGTCGGCCGAGGACCTGAAGAGCCTGAGGCTCGTTGAAGAGGCTTGGAAGGACATCGAAGAGGGCAGGTACGGCGTCCTTTCCAAAGAGGCATTCTTCAAAGAGCTGAAAGAATGGTAGAAATCCGTGGCATAGTCTACACCCAGAAGTTTGAACATGATGTCAGGAAAATCCGCGACAACTCTCTAAAGGAGAAGCTTGAGAAGCGGATTAGGAAGATTGCTGAGAACCCGGAATTCGGAAAGCCTCTGAGATACGGGCTCAAGGGCGAATGCACAATCCGAGTGGAGCCGTACAGACTGATTTACGCGGTCCAGGGAGACAGGCTCATCCTGCTCAGGTTCGAACACAGGAAGAGCGTCTTAGCCTCCCGTGCATAGGGTTCATTGCGCCTCCGCCTGAATTACCTGGTTGATTCGGCTCTCCGAGGCAGATTCGCTTCCACCTGGAAGACTGGAACCTCCACCGTGGGACCCTCGTGCCGCTCGTCGTAAACCGGGGCCCTCGAGGGCCAGAGATGTAGGGGAAAATCGATGTTCTGCGGATGACCTGTCATCTGCACGTATCTGGAGTCGTGATGGCATGTAATGCTTTCTTCCTTGCTGCCGCGAGGAATAGGCGGCCGGTGGTTCGGTGTCCAGAAGTGTTCCTCGAGAATGCGGTCGATGTCGCTGAGGACTGCTTCGGGGGTGGCCTCGTTCACCCATAGTTGGAGCCTCTCCACAAAGGCCCTCGCGGCAGCCTCGAACTTGGCCCTCCCCACGACGCGGATGTTCGGCAGCTTGTCATCGTCATAGAGCTGGATGTGATTGTAGATTTTCTTTGAGTCGGGATTCTTCAGGTCGTCGGCGAGCGCCATCCTCAGAGTGCCGTTGTAAAAATCGGAGATTCTCAGAGCAACCTCTTCCTTCGTGAGGACGAGCTTCGTCCGGTGAGCCTCGGGGAGTTGGGCCTCGAGTTTCCGCATCTTGGCCGCGGTGATCATTCCGTAGATCACCTCGAGCGTCGTTATGTCCGCGAGCTGGCGCTGAGGGTCCGCATTCTCCCGCCCTACGAAGATGCAGAACTGATTCTCGGCCACCGTGGTCTCTTGCTTGAGCTTGATCTCCCTGCAGATAGCCTGAGCCCTTTCGGCACCCATGTACTCGTCCACGTACTCGATGCCCGCCTCGGTGAAGTACTTGATCGTGAAGTAGCGATAGGACGGGTTGTTGATCCGCATGAAGAAGTACTCCACGGTTCTTTCCACACGATTAGAAGAGAGCTGGATTAATACGCACCACCCCTCTGTACGATTGAACCCGGAAGGCTTTCATTGGCACTTATCTGTCTGGCCGCATTGATTGTGCGGATGTTGGTTGCTTGAGCTGGATGTCGTCAGGAAATACGTTTCACTGCTGATGGCCAAAGACTTTCAGCAGTACAACCCGGGCCGGTACCCTATACCGACGGAGAGGGTCAGGTGGTTCATTCAAGCCACCTTTGCAAAGGTGCAGACGCCGTACGTTCAGACTATCTGGGCCGAGATCGATGATACGCTGCACATCGAGACGGAACTCCTAGGCGACACCATTGACATGGCTGAATGAATGTACGGAAACGAATCCCTGTACGAGCGCGGCAGCATGGATCTCACCGGCTTTGATAGGATTGAGGGTAGGAGCGAGTACGCAAAAAAATTCCCATGAGACTGCTGGTAAGTGGGATGGAGAGGATAGCTTCGTTCTGGCTCGGCGCGAGGTTCGGGACCGGCGGAATGACGACTCCGTTGGTACTGCATCATATCGACCGGAACGTGGCTGCGCTCAGGGAGGCGTTCTACGAGATAGCCGAGCGCCAGAGAACGCTTTACTTCATGTGGGCGTTGGGTCCAAGGCAACATGACAGGCAGAATCAGGGTCCATTGTAGGCGTCGACGAAATCTTGAGAACCATTTCTTTGATTGCACAGCCATAGTCATTGTCACCGGAGGTAGGGTTCGTTGCGCCTCCCGCGCTGGATTCAGCTGATGGCTGGGGTCTTGGAAGTGTCCTACGATTCTAATTTCCTAACCGCGTATTGGGGAAATATCACGTCGGCGTAGTCGGGCTCCCAGTTGTGTTTCACCCAGACGCGATACCCCCTGGCCGGCTGCAGGGACACATTTTCAGAATCGTTCTGGACATTGAGATAGCAAGTAACCTCCACGTACTCCGATCCGTGGTCGCAAGATTTCGTCTTTTTTTCATCACCATGGAACCGTATGTGCTCCGTATCTTTCCAGTGCTCCTGCAGAGTGCGCTCTACATCCTGCACAACCTTTTCTGGAGTCATCGCGTCCAGCCACGCAAGTGCCTCGCGAGCCATCGTACGAGCGGCGTTGTCGCGCTTTTCATCACCTACGAGTGGGGAACTCAAGAGGACATTCATCTGATCGTGCGAGAAATACTTCAGGAAATCCCTACGAATGGAGCTACCGTTTAGAACCTTCCGCAGCGGGTCTCTGAGATATCTCTTGTAGAAATTGACAATCTCGACCGCGGCCTCCTCCTTCGAAAAGAGGAGTTTGCCCCGTCCAGCAGGTATTTGGGCCTCGAGCTCCTTCAGTTGCTCGGTGCTGGGCATCTTGTCCCCAAAGATTCCCTCGAACGAGTAACTTGTTGATGGTCTGCTGTCGGGCTGCCTCTTCCAAGAATACGCGTAGTACCACAATACCCTTTCTGGCTGGGGGAGCTCGCTGCTGAATTTGAGACCCACCTCACGCGTGGGTTGTTGGCCCAGAGCGACTGCAGCCTTATTTTGGAACGAGACCGCAATCCGTTCCACTTCTTTCAGAGTCACGTTCTCGTTCACGTCTATTCCGTTCTCCTTGAGATATCTGAATAAGAAGAAATCGTAGATGGGGTTATATCTCTTGATTAGAACGTAATTCACGGCCAATGCAGCTCAACGATTATGGTCCTGATGATCTTCGTGACTGGGTCTAGGTATGAAAGTATGGCGTAACCTTTCTGTGCGAGCGGATTATTCTCCTTGTCCTGTTTTAGATTGTTGAGAAGGTCACCCAGTTGCCTTTCGATTGTGCCTTTGAGCATGTCTGGCGTGAGCGTCTTCGGGTCAGTCAGCATTCGGGCTTGGATCACCACGGTTTTGCCTGGCGTGTGGAGGTCGGTACCGCCCTTTGATGGCTCTTCCAGAATAATGTTTTTGAGACCGAGCTTCTCTTCCGCGATTGTATAAGCGATCTCCGCCCCAATCCTTCCAACATCGTACACGCCGCCATGGTCGACAATGTCATACTCAAGCTGCCTCTGGAGATTGACTTGATTTATGTAGTAACCCTTGTAGGCGGCCTCGATCTTGGAGCCCAGCCCACCCTCATGCATGTCGTCGAGGGCATAGAGCGTTGAGGGGTCTTTTACGTAGATGGTCGCCACGGAGGTCGAGAAACCTCCCGTATTCTCGACAAACCGTAGCCTTATTCCGTCGGATGAAACAAGAAGCACCTGAGAGAATTCTAGGTTTTGGCCGCCGCTGCTAATCCGCAGCTGCGCGTCGCCATAGCCCTTGTACACAAGTCTCATTTCCCTAGGCTGATTGAACGCGTCAAGTACTTGGAAATCAAGGTGGGTCATCTTACCGTCGAAGCCTAGGACGCTATTGATTCCATCGACCTCGAAACTTTCAACGTTTGAGAGCGGGCTCTCGCTAAAGGCTATCTTCGGCTGGCCCCCCGAGACTGTGTATTCAGTGACTTGGGATCGGTCAGAAACCCACGAAGCTGAATATTCATTGGTGAACTTGAGCTTTGGCAGCTGCCTTGTGAAGTCCTCCATCGTGAGCACGTCGATTGATATGGTGATGACGTCACCACGCTTCGCTACATCTGCCGGTACGGTGGGCGTCCAGACTCCCTCCTCCGATGAACCCGAATAGTAATGATAGACAGTCACGCCGGCCTCCTTGTAATGGACCTGCAGGATACTCGCCTTCTCCGGGTCGAACCCCAGCACGTGATTTTGAAGGAATTCAGCGGAGATTGTTTGTGTCCTCCCGTTCTCATCTGCGTACAGGACCATTCTGTTTTGACTCTTAACCCTCACTGTTATCCCTCCTCCGTCTTGATAGCTTATCGCATCGGCGACGCTTGCGGCTCCGTCTTCGGCCGGTGAATTGCTGGCCGCCTGAGCAACATGCGTGATGTCGTTTTGTATCTCATCGTTCGTGACACCTTTGTCGTGAAGGACCTCGACCATCGACTCGATTCGGTCGGCTGTTAGGCCGGTGGCCCAAGTCGAATCCTGTGGAAATCTCTGGGCGACCTTCTCGAGGATGGCGAAGGTTAGCATTGAGGCCCTCACTGAGACGGCGCTTCCTATCCTGGAGAGGTACGGCTTGATGGTGCCCCACGCGTTAGCAAGCCCTACGCGGTTGAGGGCGTCCTGGAACTTCGGCGCGAAACCGTCCTTCCCCGCAAGGACAACCATGAGGGTCGTGACTGCGAGGGCGTTCCCCAGGTACTGGGCCCTCCTCTCCCTCGGGACAGACGAGTTGAAGGCCTCGGCGTAGAGTGCCCCCAGCTGGGACGGGTAGGTGGCGCAGACGGCGGCGATGACGTTCCCTGTCTGGAGGTAAGTCTTGATTGCCGTGACGCCGTTCATGGAGATGTAGTCGAGGGCGGCGACCGGGTATCCCACGACCGATGCCGCATACGACTTCACGATTAGGGCGGCGAGGGTGCTATTGCCAGCCGCCAGCGCCTTCACCCTCAGGAAGGCGAGCTGGGCTTCCATGAACCCGACGATGCCGGAGCTCAGCCAGGGAGGGGGCGAGGGGATGTTCTCGAAGGCCCAGCTTCTCATCTCGGCGCTCTTGTTGAAGAAGCCGATGACCGTGTTCGGTATGATCTGGACGACGCTCGTCGTGTACGCTCCATAAACAGAGCCCCAGTATGCCCGGTCGAGAAAATCGGCGTTGATCGTCGAGTTGTCCATCTTCAGATTGGAGAGGTCGCTGAGGCTCAGCACCGATGGGCCGCTCGTTCCAGGGGTGCTGACGCAGAGCCTGGTTCCCGACGATATGACTATCCAGATGAGAACGACGGCGGTGACGCCGCCCCAGAGGAACGTTCCGTCATCGCGGCGCATGCATGGCTATTCTAATCGGACTAATAATCACCCCGCAATTTCGCAGGAACGGAGGCAGCTTCCGCAGGTCGGCCAGCTTGAGCCTGGGTGAGGGCGTGTGAAGGCTGGACCGATTGGGATTGCCCGCTTTTGGATTTCGAGGTCTCACGAGGCCTTGAAAGGGAGGACCCTTGCTGACTTTGCGGGAATGACCCTGAAAACTTAAGTATGATTCGGGGTTCTTTTATCAAAACATGAGGAAAGCGGCTTCCACCCTTGGCTTGGCGCTAATGGCGGTCGGTCTTATTCTGACTGCCTTCGGCACACAACAGAGCTCCGTTTCTCAACAGCCAACGTGCGACCCCAATGGTTGCTCTTTTACGGTCAACACGGTGGTAGGCCCAGTGCAGCCGTGCTCTCAAGGTGCGTGTGAATACGTTTGGTACGCTACCTCGCCTGGGCAGAG
>VBPP01000029.1 GCA_005877365.1 Nitrososphaerota archaeon | reverse complement strand
TTCCCCAGTAGACGTCGGCACTCGCCCCGTGTTCGATGAGAGGCCTGCTCGAGTGCTTGCGCTTGATCCCGCAGCGTCTTAGATGCCTCCCCCACTTTTGAGGGCTGATCAACTTCCCGCATTTCGGGCAGACGGGCATTGCTTTCTGCTCGCCCCGTAACCTCTTCTCTATCCTAAAGTACGCCCCTCGGCAATCAGTTGCCCGCTGAAGGCGATTGACCAGAGGAGGACAGGATACACGATCATCCGCTCCATCCCACCACCGCCAAGCCCGAGATACACCCCGTCTACGTACAGGATGGTTGCGACGAGTGAGAATATGCCGAGTAGGACCGAGAAGTACGACAGGGGACTCCTCTCAACCTTGTAGGCGGCAATCGCGGCGAAGGAAATGGAAAGAAACGTGATCAGCGAGACAATCCCGTGGATGACACCGAACGTCTCCGGGAAGACGCCCACGCCGACCATCCCCGCTCCAGCGACCAGGGTAAGGGCAACAATCGCATTGGCCCTGACGGCCCTTCGAAGATAGTAACCAGAAACAAGGACGAGGAGCCCCGCGAGTACTATCGAGAGATTGAAGATGGTTGAACTCGGTTGAACTGTGCGACATACTCCCTTAGTGCAGGTAGCACCCAAATCACTAATCGGACTGCCTGAAACGCTGTACCCCGGGTATAGGAATTCCGCGAGAAGCATCGCAAGAGCGAATTGGACCACCCCGGCAAAGAGCGCCGCGCCAGCGACCTTCGCCTCCCTGCCGCTGGGATAGTTCAACTAAGGAGGTTCAGAGGTAACGGGATAAAAGGCTGAGTGAGCGGAATGCAGTCAGGGATTCCTCGGGGACGTCGCCATCCACATTGTCTCCCGCGCCCTCGGGAGCGCTTCCACTCACGTTTCGCTGGAAGATTAATAGCTGGGGGTGGAGGAAGAGAGCCTGAAGCTCGATGGAGGGTCTGCTGGAGGAAGTAAAGAAGTTCGAGCCTCGAATCATCGAGCTGAGGCGCAGGGTCCACCAAAATCCCGAGCTGGCATATCACGAGGTCAAGACGGCCAGCCTCGTCGCAAACGTGCTGAGGTCGCTCGGAGTCGAGGTCACGACGGGAGTAGGCGGGACCGGAGTCCTCGGAGTCTTGAAGGGCACGGGTCCTGGGAAGGTCGTTGCCCTAAGGGCCGATATGGATGCGCTGCCCGTTGAGGAGATGGTTAACCTGCCCTTCAAGTCGAAGGTAAAGGGAGTTATGCACGCCTGCGGCCATGATTCCCACGTCTCGATGCTTCTCGGAGCCGCGATGCTGCTCGCGAAGCGTAGGCGGGACCTTCGGGGGAGGGTGAAGTTCCTCTTCCAGCCGGCGGAGGAACACGGGGGGCGGGGTGGGGCCAAGCCGATGATCGAGGACGGTGTGATGGAGGATCCGAGAGTCAACTACGTCTTCGGACTGCACATAAGCAATCGAGTGCCGTCGGGAGCCTTCGGCCTCAGGGGTGGGGCCTTCATGGCCGCCCCGGACGCCTTCAAGATAACAATGATTGGAAGGGGAGGGCACGGTTCCGCCCCGCACGAGACCGTCGACCCTATCTTCGTCGCGGCACAGGTGATTGTCGCGCTCCAGGGAATCTCGAGCAGGATGATCGATCACGTCAAGCCCTTTGTCATCTCCGTCTGCAGCATCCATTCGGGGACGAAGAGCAACATCATCCCCGATGAAGCGGTTCTCGAGGGAACGATAAGGACTCTCGACGAAGTGACGAGGCGGAAGGCGGTGGCGAAAGTGAGGGATGTCGCCCAGACCGTCGCCAGCGCGTTGACAGACGGCATGAAAGTCGTCGAGATGGACCCGATCCTCGGTGGGGAAGACTTCTCGCGATTCCTTCAGAAGGCGCCAGGGACCTTCTACTATCTGGGAACGCTCAACAAGAGCAAGGGGTGCGTCTATCCAAACCACAGCTCGAAGTTCAAGGTGGACGAGGACGTCCTGAAGTACGGCTCCGTCTCGCTCGCGAATCTGGCGCTCGAATTTGCGAGACGTTAGACCGGGTTGGTCTCATGAGGACTACGAAGGTCGGAGAGAGAGTATATCTCCTCGACACGGTGGCACTCGGGCAGGCTGGCACAGTCAGCGTCTACGTGGTCAAGGGGCCGAAGGTCAGCCTGATCGATTGCGGCTACGCGTCATCGTGCGAGACGGTCCTTGAGGGACTGAGCGAGCTCGGGATATCCCCCTCGGAGGTCAGGTACGTGATCCCGACTCACGTCCACCTCGACCATGCCGGCGGGACGGGGTATCTCCTGAAGAAGATGCCAAGGGCGCAGGTATTCGCCCACGAGAAGGCGGTGAAACATCTTGTGGACCCGAGCAGGCTGATTGAGAGCGCGACGGAGGTCTTCGGGAAGTTCATCATGGAGGCTTACGGACTCCCGACGCCCGTCCCGAGTGAGCGGGTTACGGCGGTCGGCGATGAGACTAACCTCGAGCTGGGCGATGGCCTGAGCGCGACGGTGCTGTATGCACCCGGACACGCTCCTCACCAGGTCGCGCTGATGGTCGAGAGGGAGAAGATACTTTTCACGGCCGACTCGGTCGGGATAGTCTACCCGGACTTACGGGCGATGATACCCACGACGCCCCCACCCAGCTTCGAGCCCGAGAAGCTGCTCGCGACAGTGGACCTGTTGGAGCGGATGGGGTCGAAGTCGCTCCTGGTGCCCCACTTCGGGGTGAGGAAGGATGTCATGGAGGTCTTCGAGACGACCAAGAAGAAGACGATGGAATGGCTATCACTCGTCAGGGAGATGAGGAAGGGTGGAACGGAGTTCGAGTCGGCCGTGGAGAGGATGGTGGTACTGGCTGCGAGGGAGGCAGGGGTTCATCCCGACGAGTTGCCAATTTACGCCAAGGTCTCTGTGAGGACGACTGTGATGGGGATGTATCATTACCTCGCGAGGAGCACCTAACTGATTTTGAAGGGCGATAAGACGCGTCGAATCGTCGAGGCAAAGCTGAACGCTGTCCCGATGTGCCGAGGACACTGCAACGAGCGGGCGAGTTTGAGCCTCTTTGAGGTCGAGGGAGAGCTGATCGGGACGTACGCCTGTCCCTCGGGCTACGTCTCCCGTCTGATGAACTATGGAGAGGTCGACGTCACTTGGTTCAGGGACTTTGTTTCGCTGCTGCTGAGGGGCGTCGGAGAAGTCAAGGAGGAAGACATCAGGGTTGCGACGAGGTACACGTGGGACTTGAATGAGATGGGGTCTGGGCGGGTCTTGAAGGAGGCGTACTGGACCCAGAACTACAGGCGCACCGAAAGCGATAACCCGAACAGGGCCGCTCTCTTCTCCTGCACAAACTGCCGTTCGTTTTACGTTCAGAGCGCATCGGGGAAGGAGAGGCTCTGCCCGGACTGCAGGAGAAACAAGGAGAAAACTAACCAGGCTGCGCCCTGAGAGTCCTGAACATCTCGCTCCTCACGAGGTTATCCACAGCCACGCGAGTGTACTCGACTCCCTCGGGGTATCCAGTCAGGACGTGCTTGACCTCGCCGTCTTCGAACTCCACGAATACTTGGGGAATCAGGTAGTCAGGGGACCAATCCCCGTGCTTCTTGACCAGCTCGTCCGCGGCTCGGACCTGCTCGGTGTCTATGTCGTACAGCAGACAGGGAACGCCCAACTCCTTGGCCGCCAGCTTCATCTTCTCGACGGCCGTCGGGGCGCAGTGAGGACACCAGTTTGCGTAGACGACGTGGAACGCCTTTGCTCGCAACAGGACCTCTTCTTTGCAGCATCTCCAGACATTTAAGATTGCCTGGCGAGAGCTCCACTTCGGTCGGATGTCGCTGTGCTCACTCCTAGCGCACGAAGCAGGCGTTTGAAATCCTCATCGTTGACCCATTCCACCTTCAGGTAGTCGACTATCTCTCGCTCCGTCATCCCGATGCGCCTCGCCTCCTCCACCGCGACGCTGTAAGCCTCGATCTCGGTCGGCCTGTCGACGTAGCTGTACTTCTTGTCGAATAGGTCCTTCCCCTGCTTGAACTGCTTGACGTGGACGAGCTCGTGAATCAGGTCCAGGTAGAAGTCCCGTTCGGCTGCCGTCTTCAGGTAGGGAGAACTGATGATTATGTCGCCGGTGTCGTTGTCGACGCGGAGATACCCCTTCCTGGTCGAGAAGAGTATCCTCACGCTCTTGAGGGTCTGATTGGTTCTGGCCCCGAAGATGCGCTTGACCGCAGCGACCTTCTCGAACCCCTGGAAAAGGTCAGGGAAGAGGCAGGGGTCGCCTGAAACCCTTCGGATGATAGTGACCTCAAGCTCCATTGAGACGACCGCCTGTTCACCGAATATAAACTTGAACGAGGAGACCAGACACTGGACTGTCTTGCGTACGCGCCCTCCCTACTTCTTCTTGACTAGGACTTCCTTCGAGTAGGCGAGTTCGAACCCTCTCTTGTAGTAGAATTTCTCGAGCGAGTCGGAGCGAAACGTCTGGAGAGTGAGGGTCGTCCCCTCCGAGTCGCTTACCTCCTTGGCCCGACGAAGCAACGCGGTCGCCACTCCCCGCTCCCGAAACGCAGGAATTGTTCCGACGCAGTAAACCCCTGAGAGCCCCCGCCGCCTATAGATTGCGAGGGTGCCCGCCGGTTTCCTTCGCACGGAGGCCAGGACGAGTCTGGTCCGCCCCTCCCCGAGAGCCTTCTTCACGCTCGCGACCGCCGGTGAGCCGCAAGACGAGGAACCTGTCAGTTACGGTGTACCCTCGATCAAGAAGAAGTTTCCTGGTGTGCGCATACTCCGGCAGACGCTGAAGGAAGAAGGCCGGGTCCACCCCCTCTCCGAGGTACTTGCTCTCCGCCAGCGTCACCAATTCGTCAGGCGTCTTCTTCGCTCGCAGGAATCCGGCGTGGTTGAATAGTGGCTCTCTGAACTCACGAGAGCCAAGACGATAGCAACTCTTCGAGAGCCAGCTGAGGTGGGCCCAGTGCGACCACCACCCGAGCTCGTTGAGTTCGTTGCTAAGCTCAATTGACATCTTTGACTAGCCCGATACCGAGTATCTGAGAGGCTGAAGCTATCGCGGCATAGAGCCGGGCGAGGAGCCTAAGGTCACGCTCACGGGCCGCCTCACGAATCATCGAGCCGAGCAGCTTCACGGCGCGAGGTCCATCAATGTCATCATCGAGGGCACGGAGAAACGGCGTCAGCTTTCCTCCGTCGGCCGTGGTGTCCTCTCGGGGCATTCGGCGCTGCACGGACTCGACCCTGCCTTTCCACTCCCAGTACTTCTCTTCGATTCTCTCGATCGAGTCCTCGTCAAACTCTGCGTCCTTCCGGTGATGGAGTCCTGCGAAGTAGAGTCTGACGGAGTTCACGTCGTGCCTCCTGAGCAGGTCATGCGCGTAGTATACGTTTCCTTCCGACTTCGACATCTTCCTACCGTCGATCGTGAGCAACCCGGTGTGCACCCAGTACCTCACGAAGGGCTTGAGACCGGTTAGTGCCTCTACCTGGGCAATCTCGGCCTCGTGGTGTGGGTAGATCAACTCGCGCGCCCCGCCGTGTATGTCGTACTGAGGACCGAAGTTGGCAACGCTGACGGCGGTATCCTGGATGTGCCACCCCGGCGTACCGAGTCCCCACGGACTCTCCCATCTCTGCTCCGTGCTCGTCGTCGGGCGCCAGAGTGAGAAGTCGACCTGGTTTCTCTTCTTGGGCGATATCTCCAGCGGGCGGAGAGCCAGTTCGTCTCGTGACTGGCGGGAGAGCTTCCCGAAGTCGGGGAACTTCTCGACGTCGAAGTAGACGCCGCCGTCCGCCCTGTAAGCGTGCCCGCTTCGAACGAGCCCAGAGGCCTGCTGGATCATTACCGGGAGGTATCCTGAGACGCGCTCGAAGGAGTTTATCGTCGAAATTCCGAGCGCCTTCACGTCGCGAAGGAACGCCCTCTCGTTCAGTTCTAGGAAGCTTTCGACGGTACGTCTTCTCTTCTTCGCGCCCTTCACGATGCTCTCATCAATGTCCGTGACGTTGAGGAGGAACCGCACGTCAAACCCGAGATACATCAGATATCTCGCCAGCACGTCGTAGAAGACGTATGTTCGAACGTGCCCGACATGGATGTAGTCCTGAATCGTGGGACCGCACACGAACATCTTCACCTGGGCGGGGGTTAGACTCTCGAACCTCTCCTTCCGCATCGATATCGTGTTGAAGAGCTTCAGCCTCGTCCGGGTGCCACTGCTACCTTTCCTCTTTTTGCGGGGCGCCAAGGCTTCGTATCCGCCAGCTTCTTCGTAAAAGGGTTATACTGCCGTCAGACGGGCGGGGAGATGCATTCCATGGTCTATGAGAGGAGGGTAAAATCGATGTCAGAGCTGTTCGAAGAGCTGCGCGATCTCGAGGCGGATGAAGGAGTGAGGATTCTGGCGGAGGGCGAAGGCAGGAAGAAGCTCGTATTCGTCACAAGACATTCGGGAAGGTACTCTCTCGGAATCACCGATGCGGATGCGAAGAACGGCACGTGGGTCCCCGGGAAGAAGATTTCCTTCAGGGAATTCTCGGACCAGAGGATGCTCCGCGAGTTTCTGGCGGGCCTCGTCACGAAGCCTCTGAATGCCTACGTGTACTGAGGCGATACGCGCCTCGAAAGGCGAAGTGGGAGAGGACTGACCATTGTCTACTGCTGCATCTCCCCGCACGGGGCGGAGGTCATCTCAAGACTTGCAAACAGAACCCCAGTCTTGAACCTCTGTTCGAATCGGTTCTGAAAACTCTTCAGGGTATTAACCCGGAGTTACCTTCCCGCCATCTACTCGGAGGATTGGAGTAGTCGTCTCGTTCCCCTTCATAGCTTCCGTGCATACCTCTGGCGGGCCGTCGGGAGTGAACCTCACTCCTCCCTTCGCGAGGATGTTCCTCGCTGCATTGACATCCCTATCGATGGAGATGTCGCACCTCGGACAGTGGAGGGTGCGCCGCCCATTCGGGTATTTGGTTGTTCTCGACCCACATATCGAGCAGTTCACACTCGTTCCTCTCGCTGCCACGTAGGAGACTGGTACACCTTCCCATCTGGCCTTATACTCGATCTGTCTCTGGAGCTCGTAGAAGCTCCATGAGTTGAGTCTCGCTCTGTAGGTGGTGCCCTGTCCGTTTCCCTTTCGGTAGAGCCTGCGGATTCCTTCGATGTTCTCCATCACGATGCCGAACCTCTTCTCCTTCGCCCGCTTGACTATCGAGGCGGAGACGTTGTGGAGGAGCCAGGCGACCCTGTTTCGCTGAATCCTTCCGTACTTTCCGTAGACGACCCGTCTGATCCTCACGTCGTTTCGCTTGAAGTGCCTCTTCGTCTCCCTACTTCTGGCCTTGACTTCGGTCGCCCTGCCGAGGTCGTGGCGTAGGATGCTTCCGTCCGAGTCTGCCGTTGTGACGTTGTCGAGGTTGCGGTCGATTCCAATCGCTCCGACGGGTTCAATTTCTGCAGTTTCTTTTGAGAGGCAGATGCTGAGACCGTTTGCTGTGAGTGTCAGAGACCTCGGTGTACGACCCGACATTGTGCGCAACGTATGGTCGTTTAGGACGATGAAGACGTATTCTCCCTTTCTGACTGGTAGCCTTACGAGGCGGTGGATGACCCGGAAGCCGTAGCAATCCGTGAGCGAGAGCCTTGTGACGTAGGGAACCCTTGCACTCCGATTCCTCTTCAGTTCCTTCCGGTAGTTCCGCAGTATCCCTGCGGCCCTGCTGATGGCTGTGAGGCGATAGTAGGTTGGAGCGTCGTAGGCTGAGAGCTGGTGATACGCTTTCATGGACAGCGACTTCATCGAGGTTAGATTCTCCTTGAGCCCTATTCTGACGCAGTCGTTCACCATGCAGCGGAAATCCTCCAGAAGAGAGAGGATTTCCTCAGTCGGACGATAGTTCTGCTTAACTGCCTTTACAGCCTGCAAAGCATCTGAGAATTCTGGCTACGCCTTTAAGCACCCAGCCCCGAAGAATTATCAGAACCTTCGAATCCAAAGACTTTTACACGTCATGAGGATGAATCGGATGAAGTGAAGACTTCGACGACGCGTCTCACCAGCGCGGGGCTATTACTCATCCTCGTCGTTTCTTCGTTCCTCTTGAGCGGCGCTGTCAGCTCGCTCAACACCCCGGTCGCCATCGGTCCGGGAAGGAGATTCATCGACCTCGGGGGGAACTACACGGAGGTAGGCGCCGGGGGGAGGATTGTGGTGAAGACCCAGGGTAGCTTCGGAGGCTTTGCCGGAGGCTTTTCCGGGGTCCTTCCGCTATCCAGAGTCAACGTTTCGATTCGCGGGGCAACCTCTCCAGCATTGGCCGCGCTCACCTTCCACACGAACTCGAGTGGGACCTTTGAGCTTCCGCTGGACCCCGGTCAGTATTCCGTCGCGATAAATGACCAGAGATTCCATCTTTCGACGGCCGTGAACATCCTCCCCGGAGAGGTTACCGAGGTCGACGTCCTCGCGACCCGACAGCTGCACCCGATAACCTTCTACACGGCTGTGTCAACAAAAGTACAGCCCTCTTCTTGGAGGTTCTGCGCCCTCCGTACTCATTTCCGAATTCAGTGACCGTGACCCTTGCGAACTCGACCCTTGCGAACTCGACCGTAATTGTAAAGGGTCAACCGGTTGTGTTCACATACTTGTTCCTTCCCCAGGAGACCCGACTTTCGCTCCTCAGCCTGGACCAGCGAGGTTCGGTAGTCTGGTTGACCTTGCGGCCGATGGAGTCCATCAAGATCTCAGACGGGATGAGCCTGGGGGTCGCTCTCTACAAGCCTTCGTACGGGGTGTTCACGTATGCCGCTTGACCTTCTTGCGCTGAACCTCCTGATCCCCCTGGACATCCTCATTTATCTCTCTCTGATCTTAGGTGTCTTCAAGGCGAGGAGAGGAGCGGCGACGCCGGGGGTTGAAGACCCCGTGCTCGCCTTCGCGCTGCTCGAGAAGTCTCTCCAGAAGGCGTTCCCCGACTTGCCTGCGGGTTTCACTCTCAGAGAGGCACTCTCCCTCGCCGAGCGCCTTCGTCTGAAGGTCGACTGGGGTCGGGTTCAACTCGCCCTGGAGAGGTATGAGGCGTTCAGGTATGGCGGGGCGACCCTTCCGGAGAAGGTCCAGGACGAGGTGCTCAGGCTCGCGGCCATCCTCCCCAGAGGTGTGAAAGTCAACGGACGTTAGAACGAGGGTGCTGAAGGAAGTAGGCAAGGTTGTCGTCGGGAGAGAGGAGGAGACGGAGCTCCTGCTCGTCTCGCTGCTGGCGAGAGGGCACACCCTCATCGAGGGGGTCCCGGGCGTCTCCAAGACGATGCTTGCAAAGGCCTTCTCGAAGTGTCTGGGCCTGGCATTCAAGAGAGTCCAGTTCACCCCGGACATGCTCCCACTCGACATTGTGGGCGGTTTCATCTTCAACATGAAGAGCCGGGAGTTCGAGTTCAGGAGGGGACCCGTCTTCACAGACATACTCCTCGCAGACGAAATAAACCGGGCCCCACCGAAGGTGCAGAGCGCTCTTCTCGAGGCGATGCAGGAGCTGCAGGTCACGATCGAGGGTTACACGGAGAAGTTACCGTCCCCCTTCATGGTGATCGCTACCGAGAATCCGCTGGAGTTCCAGGGGGTCTACCCCCTCCCCGAGGGGCAGCTCGACAGGTTCATGGTGAAGCTCAAGCTCGACTACCCCTCGGCGAGCGTTGAGTCTGCGATAATACGGAGGAACCTCTCCGAGATGGACCTCGAGGTTGTGAAACAGGTCGTCTCTTCAGACGAGCTGGCAGCGATGTTCAAGGGCGTCGACGATGTCAGGGTCTCCGACGAGATCCTCGAGTACCTCGCGAAGATAGCGAGCGAGACGAGGACGGACCAGCGAGTCGACCTCGGAGCCAGCCCGAGGGCGATGATTCACCTGGTGCACTCCGCGAGGGCGGCAGCACACCTCGCGGGGAGGGAGTACGTCATCCCCGATGATATCAAGAAGCTCTCCACCTATGTTCTCACTCACCGAATAAAGCTCGACCAGTCCTCGGCGCTCAGGGATCAGAGACTGGACGTCGATACCGTAATCCGTGAAGTGATGGACAGGGTGAGACCGCCGCGCTAGGTCTCACCAGAAGAGGAAGGGACTATCTGAAGGCGGTCGCGCTTACGACCATTGCCTCCGCCTTGCTGGATGTCAAGATCACCCTCGCACTCTCTTTTGCCCTCTCCGTGATTGCGGCAGTCTCTCTCCTTATCCTAAGGCTCTCGCGAGGAGACGTCGCCGTCCTCTCCGTGCAGCCTCAGAGACTGAGGGCCTTCAAGCTGGAGAGGGCGGTCCTGACGCTGAATGTGACGAGGGCGAGGAGGAGGAGGTGGATGGGTTGGCTCTCGCTCCGGGTGGACAAAGTCAGGATGCCAGGTGGTGTCGACGCCGATTTCAGGGCTGTCAGCCAGACAGCGGTCGAGGTCACGGCAATTCCGCGTTACGCGGGGAGGTATCGCGGGCTCGGCGCGAAGTACGAGCTCAACGATCCGCTCGGTATCTTCGGAGAGTTCGGAGAGGCGGAGTTCGAAGATTTCACGATCGATGTCCTCCCTCTATCCCTTCTCGCACCCGCCCAGAGGGTCGTAATACCGGCGGTCACGATGGGGGAGAAACCCGCAGGGAGAAGGGGCGCTGCGCAGGAACTCTACGCCATCGACGAATACCACCCCTTCGCGGAGACGAAGGAGATACTGTGGAAGCGGGCTGCCGCCAGGACGCCCGATGAGCGGTTGCTCATCAGGGTACGAGAAGCGAACGTTCCTAGGTCGTTGAAGATAGGGTTGCTCGAGGCCATAGAACGCGGTTCAGGCAGGCCAGTGTGGATGGACTCGACTACCGAGGCCGTCGCCGCAATCGGAATGATTCTTCTTCGCGGGGGGACGGAGGTGGAGGTTCTTCGGTCTTCCCCAGGTGGGGTCGCCCACTTAAGCGCCTCGAACCCGGACGACCTGGCCAATCTCGTCGTCGAGATGTG
>VBPP01000070.1 GCA_005877365.1 Nitrososphaerota archaeon | reverse complement strand
GGAGGGTCTGATGAGGACAGGGTACCCCAGAGTTCTCGCTGCTCCCTTTGCCTGTTCGAGGGATTCGAGCCTGCTCCACGGCGGCTGGGGGATCTTGAGCACGTCGAGCTCGGCGCTGAACTTGGCCCTGTCCTCTGCCCTGTCGATGTCCTCCGCGGCGGTCCCCAGGATTCTGACGCCCGCGGTTGCGAGCTGGAGAGCCAGGTTGTTCGGGATCTGGCCACCCACGCTGACCACCACGAAGTCGGGGCTCTCCTTATCCACTATGTCCAGGACCCTCTCAAGGGACAGCTCATCGAAGTAGAGCTTGTCGAGGATGTCGTAGTCCGTGGAGACGGTCTCCGGGTTATAGTTGACCATTATCACTTCCTGGATTCCCTTCTCCTTTAGCGCCAGCGCCATGTTCACACAACACCAGTCGAACTCCACGCTACTGCCTATCCGGTAGCACCCAGAGCCCAGGACCACGCACTTCTTTGCCTGTTTGGGGACGATGTCGTCTGAGGCGCCGTTGTAAGTAAGGTAGAGGTAGTTCGTCACCGCTGGCCATTCTGCGGACAGGGTATCGATCTGCTTGACAGAGGGGACGATACCCATTGACTTGCGGAGTTTCCTGACCTGAGCTTCTTCCTTTCCCATCAGCGTTCCGAGCAATCTGTCGGAGTAGCCGAGTTCCTTCGCCCTTCGAAGCCTTTCCGGGTCGAGTCCCGAAGACAGGAGGAGTTCCTCCTCGAACCGGACGAGCCCTTCCAGTTTTCTCAGGAACCACATGTCAATTCCTGAAAGCGAATGTATCTCCTCGACTGAAAGTCCGGACATCAAACCCTTCACCACGTAGAAGAGACGCAGGTCAGTGGGGAACTCGATCTCCTTCTTGATCCTCGTCAGATCCGAGTCCAGCCCGCGGACCTGAGTAAGCTCCCTTCCGATGTCCAGCATCCTTACCGCCTTTTGAAGCGCCTCTTCGAACTTCCGGCCAATCGCCATCACCTCGCCGACGGATTTCATCTGAGTCCCGATGATCCTGCTTGCACTCACGAACTTTTGGAAGTCCCACCTCGGAATCTTGACCGTAATGTAGTCAAGTGCTGGCTCGAAGCATGCGGTGGTCGCCCCCGTAACCTTGTTCCGGAGCTCGGGGAGGGTATAGCCGATCGCCAGCTTTGCCGCGATGTAAGCGATGGGATATCCCGTCGCCTTGCTGGCAAGGGCTGAGCTGCGCGAGAGGCGGGAGTTTAGCTCTATCACGCGGAACTCCTCGCTCTTCGGGTCGAGTGCAAACTGGATGTTGCACTCTCCGATAATCCCGAGGGCGCGGACGACCTTGAACGAAGCCATCCTGAGAATGTGGTACTCCCTGTTCGTTAGAGTCTGGGAGGGCGCGACGACGATGCTATCGCCGGTGTGAATCCCCATCGGGTCGAAGTTCTCCATGTTACAGACGATTATGCAGTTGTCCATTGAGTCGCGCATTACCTCGTACTCGACCTCTTTCCACTTCCCGAGATACTCCTCGACGAGGACCTGCCCTATCCTAGAGATGGCCAGGCCGCGCGAGACTATCGACCCCAGCTCCGAGTCGTTGTGGGCGACGCCCGTCCCTTGGCCCCCAAGGGCGTAGGCAACCCTCACCATCACAGGGAAGCCGATCTCTCTCGCAGCGGCCTGGGCCTCCTCCACAGTGTTGGCACTCCGGCTCTTCGGAATCGGGAGGCCCTTCTCTATCATCAGTTGTCTGAACTTGCTTCTGTTGTCTGCCGTCTCGATAGCAGCGGTTCCGGTCCCAAGGACCTGAACCTTGTGCTTCGACAGGACACCTTTTTCGTTGAGGTCCATTCCTGCGTTTAAGGCGGTCTGTCCCCCGAAGCCTAGCAGTATGCCATCGGGTCTCTCCCGCTCGATCACCTTCTCGAGGAACTGGGACTCGATTGGCACGAAGTATGCGCGGTCGACAAATCTGGAGTCCGATTGGATTGTTGCGATGTTCGGGTTGACGAGTACGACCCTGATGCCCTCCTCTCTGAGCGCCTTGATTGCCTGAGCCCCCGAATAGTCGAACTCCCCGGCTTCGCCAATCTTGATCGCACCGGAGCCGAGGACCAGTACCTTCCCTATGCCTTTCCGCTTTGGAATTCTCTCGCCGCCTTCGCGAAATCATCGAACAGGAAGCCAGTCTCGTAAGGACCCGGGGAGGCCTCGGGATGGAACTGCACGCCGAACACCTTCTTCCGCTTGTGACGAATCCCCTCTACCGTCCTGTCGTTCAGATTTACGAAGCTCACCTCGAAGTCTTCGAGAGACTTCTCATCGACTGTGTACCCGTGGTTCTGGGTTGTGATGTAGACCCTCCCTGTCCTGACGTCGCCGCAAGGGTGGTTCTGCGCCCTGTGCCCGAACTTCAGTTTGTAAGTCTCTCCTCCGGTTGAGAGGGCGAGGACCTGTGCCCCCAAACAAATCCCGAATATTGGGAGGTCAGTCTCAAGAAGGGACCGGACAGACTCGATGGTAGGGGTGCACTTCCTAGGGTCGCCGGGCCCATTCGAAACCACGACCCCCGCCGGCTCAAGCGCAAGGATCTTCCGAGCTGGCGTATCATAGGGTACCTGCACCACGTTGAGCCTCTGAGCAAGCAGGTTGCGCAGGATGCCGAGCTTGGTCCCACAGTCTATCACAACGACCCTCGGCTCTCCCCCAGCATTGTACTCCCTCTCTTCGCGGATGCTCACCCTGCCGACGAGGTCCAGAGCGTTGGGGTCTTCAATCGACTTGGCGCGCTCCCTTAGCTGTTCAAGACTCAAGCTGCTTCCGACGCTGAGCTGTCCCAGCATCGTACCTTGGGTCCTGAGCATCTTGGTCAGTTCGCGGGTATCGATTCCGGCAATCCCAGGAACCCCGTTATCTGCAAGCCATTCCGAGAGGGACTCGCGTGCCGACCAGTGCGAGGGAGATTCCAACTCGGAGATTACGTAACCGGAGACCTGAACCTCTTCGGATTCGAAATGGAGCGGTATCCCGAAGGGGTCGGAGATTTCTGGGTTTGCAACGCCGTAATTCCCGACCAGAGGCCACGTCTGGACGAGTATCTGCCCAAAGTAGGAGGCGTCGGTGAGAGACTCGGGGTACCCGACCATGCCGGTGTTGAAGACTACTTCGCCGGTGATCGTCTTTTCGGCCCCGAATCCCTTGCCGAGAAGAATGGTGCCATCCTCGAGAATCAGAGCGGCGTCTTTTTCCGAGCTTGGCACCTTCGATCTGGAAATGGAAGGCTCCCAGATTCGGAATTTAAGGCTGTGTCCTGACAAGGGGCTCTGTCAAGTTAACAAACCCTTTTCTACATACGACGGGCGAGGAAATCGTCAATTATGATCGTGGAACGCGCTGTGCAAGGTTCTCGAAATCGACAGTACGCAAAGATACTTGTTGGCTACGATGGCTCCGAAAACTCAAAGCGAGCACTCAGGAAAGCCATAGAGTT
>VBPP01000069.1:3591-4471 GCA_005877365.1 Nitrososphaerota archaeon | reverse complement strand
GGCGGCACGAGCGATATCCGGACAAGCCGGTCCCTCGGGGGATGGTGGAAGGGAGCAGAGCAGGCCGGCTCCTGCCAGGAAGCGGCGCGTGAGTTGTTCTTCTTCGCTGTCTGCACGTGCGACGTTTGTGAGAGTCAGTGAAAGGAGGATGATGCCTAACGTCAGCGCATACACTCTAACCAGATTTTGGTTTTTCAGAGGCTCAGCTGGGACGTTTGTCGTTATATCTATTTCGTGATGTACGGTATTTCAATACCCTATCTATTGTTCCCCCAATACCCTATCTATGTTTCCTCATACCGATCTCCGAATCTAATCCGGCTTGTCCCACAACGAGACACCATCCAGCATTGAGATGGTTTCTGTACCGGCACTTTGACAACTTGGATATCCCTGGTGTCTAGCCTCTTTACCGGAGGATTAATATGACACCCTTGTCATATGACAGCCATGTCAACTCTCAATAATCTCGCCGACAAGATCGTGAATGCGATGCCCAAGCTCGGATCCGGCGAGCGACGAATTGCCGTTGGACTGTATCGCCTGTTGGCTGAGGGCGAACCGGTCTCTACAGAACGACTCGCTGAGACCCTTAATCTTTCGGGAAGCACTGTGCGCGAAACCCTTTCCCGATGGCCGGGGGTCTATTACGATGATACAAGAGCGGTTATCGGGTTCGGGGGGTTGGCCCTCTCCGAGATGCCCCATCGCCTAATGGTTGACGGCCGAAACCTGCACACCTGGTGCGCCTGGGACAGCCTGTTCATCCCCGGAATCCTCGGGAAGACGGCAAGGGTCGAGTCGACCGATCCTATCACAAACGAAAAGATTTCTCTGGTGGTGGAGCCGGAGGGGGTCAGAGAGCTCGAGCCAACCGACA
>VBPP01000069.1:0-3586 GCA_005877365.1 Nitrososphaerota archaeon | reverse complement strand
GGGGAACTGTGGAGCTCCGACCACAAGGGGACTCTCCTCTTGTCGGTGGAGCAGGCCCATGAACTCGGAAGGCTGACGAACACTCGCAACTTCGGAGAGGCGCTGGCGAAACCTTGAGGGAAGGCAACGAGAAGGAGGAAGACGTCTGTGCCATCTAGAACTGTATCCATCAAGCCCTACGCGCTATTCTTTCAGGCGCTCGCAAACCAAACTAGAATGCAATTGCTACATCTCTTGTCGGAGAAGGGAGGCATGAGTGTCTCCGAGATTTGTAGCGAATTAGGTTTGGAGCAGACTCATGTTTCTCACAACCTCAAGTGCCTGACTTTCTGCGGTTTGGTTACACCTAGTCGCGAGGGTAAGTCCAGGATTTACTCCATCAATGAGCAGACTGTACTTCCCTTGCTAAAGGTCGTAGATAACCACCTCAGGAACTACGCCAGCAACCTCTTCACCTGCGATGTGCTGGAGAGGTGATCGCTCACGAAGTATGAGCTTGTAATCATAGGGCAAGGTTCCGCGGCGTTCGCTGCGGCAATCAAGGCGGACAGTCTCGGAGTGAAGACCGCGATGATTGGTGAGAATGCGACGAGGGGGACCGTAATTGGAGGTACGTGCGTCAATGTTGGCTGCATACCCAGTAAGCGTTTGATTACCGTAGGAACACTCTTCCACAATGGAACCAGCATACCCTTTGAAGGAATAAAGTACGGAAGAGGTAAACTCGACTTCCGAAAAATCATCCAAGATAAGGACAGGATGGTAAGGAAGTTCAGGAACGAGAAGTATTCTGACGTCCTGAAGAATCTTGAACGTGTAACATACTATCCGGCAAAGGGAAAATTCGTCTCACAAGGAGAAGTCGAAGCGGGAAACGAAACTCTCACCGCGGACAAGGTCATTATCGCTACCGGTGCGCGACCCAACATTCCCGCTATAGAAGGAATCGACCAAATAGATTACCTGACGAATGAAGAAGCGCTTAAGCTCAGAGAACTTCCGAAGTCTCTGTGCGTGATCGGGGGACGCGCACTCGGGCTCGAGTTTGCTCAGATGTACGCGCAGTTTGGCACAAGGGTCGTGCTTTTGCAACGAGGTGAGAGAATTCTACCGGAACATGAGCCAGAAATCGCGGATGAGCTAACCAAGAATCTGCTGGATACGGGAATAAGGATTTACACCCACGTTACCATCGACCGCGTGGCCAGGAAGGGACAGGGCAAGTCCATCGCCTTCACGGTAAAGGGTGCTTCGAAGGAGATTACCTGCGACCAGATTCTTTTCGCGACGGGAAGGAGACCAAATATTGAGAATTTGGGCTTGGAGAGGGCTGGCGTAAGGACCGACGGTCTTGGGTTCATCATGGTCAACGACGAAATGCGGACATCTGTTCCTAACGTCTGGGCGGCTGGTGACGTGACAGGCGGACCCATGCTCGAGACTATCGCCGCAAAGGAGGGGGCGATAGCTGTTCACAATGCTTTCAGCCCGGACAAAAAGAAGAAGATTAATTTCAACGAGGTCCCCTCAGCTGTCTTCACCTATCCGGAAGTCGCTAGCGTCGGTCTAACAGAAGCTCAAGCGAACGGAAAAGGGATGAAGTGCGCGTGTGGGATTCTGCCGCTTGATCTCGTGCCCAAGGCTCACGTGATTGGGGACACGAGGGGCGTCGTGAAGCTCGTGGCCGATCACAAGACGAAACAGATTCTTGGGGTGCACATAGTGGCGCCTCACGCTGCCGACCTCATACACGAGGGAGTGCTGGCGGTGAAGTATCGACTCACGATCGATGATATCATCGACACGGTCCACGTGTTTCCCACTCTCTCGGAATCGATTAAACTCGCCGCACAGTCATACTACATGGACGTGGGGAAGATGAGCTGCTGTGTGGAGTAGTGCGGTCAATCCAGCGCCGCCGACCAAAAACGAGCTTCGACCGGAACTTACCTAAAGTAAGTATCTTAGGTACGCAATTTCCTTTAATCTTCCTTGACACCGCGTAGGGGATGAGCGCAACAACTGACGAGCGGCTGAAAGGGGTCACCGCGATCTGCGTGGTGGACAGGGAGAGATTCCCTCGAGAGGCGATGCGGTACCTGGCGAGGTCGGGGCGGAATGGCTGGAGAAGGTGAAAAGCGGGAGGGCGGGGAGGGACCGAGTGAAGAGACGGAGTTCGCCGAGTACGTTGAGTACCTGAAAGAGAAGTACCCCCAGGGAGGTATCAAGGACGACGAATCTGCTGGCCGACCCCACGAGAAAGAGTCGGCGCAACGAGAAGAGTCGGCTGAGGGCTCGAGCAAGCGTGCGCGGGGGAACCGTGCTGAGCAGCCTGAGGAGAATGAGGTCAAAGAGGGCGATGCCCGAAAGCTGGAAGCCAACGACGAAGGTGGACGGGACGAGGAGTTCGAGCGGCTCTGGGAGCGCATTAAAGAGAGATTGGAAAGTCATGCCGCTGAAGAAAAGCATGACCTTGACCAAGAGGGGAGGAACCCAGGGGGCGGACCCGTAGAAGAACGCGCACAGGACGACGTGAAGGAGGAGCCCAAGACGCTAGGTGAGCGGCTGAGCCGAGAATCGGAGGCACCCGAGCAGCCTGAATCCGGCAGTCCACACACTGGAATCTGGGAGAATCGAAACGGTCCGGTTGGCGACGGTAAGTCCCAGAGAGGCATTCGTCAAGGTCTCAAAGAGGACGGCCTAGCTTCAATGGAAACCTCAATAGCGATGGACAGGAACAAAGGGTCCAACGAGATTGAACACAAAATCGAGGCTTCGGATAAGGAGGGACTGACAGAAGCGCTGGGGCGAGCGGGCGCAGATCGGCCGTATCGTGATGAAAACGTTGTTTCCAGTCGAGAATTAGCTCACGCAAACGAGGAACTGCGGCCGACTAGAGAAGCCCCTCAGGGAAGGAATGACTCGAGTTCTTTCTTGACCGCAGCCAAGCTAGAAGAGAACAAGGCTTCGAACGCCGGAGATGGTGCTGGATTTCAACGAGAAGCGGGTAAAGGGCCGATAGGCAAGGTGGAATCTCTAGCGCATTCTGAAGATTTGAAGGCGCTGCGTAAACTGCAGTCAGATGCAGCCCTTCCCGAGGCGATGCTCGGAAACAAGGGTTTCTACAGAAAGGAGATTGTCGACCTTGACAAGGTGACCGAGCCGAGTCAGGTCGGCAAGGATCCAAGGTTCGTGAGCGACGCCGCCCAGAGCGAGTCTGATAGTCGTCCTTACGTGCGCTACGCCCACAAGGGACCATTCGAAGTTGGAGATTCAATTCCCGTCAAGGCGAATCTTACCGGAGTCCCTCCCGTCATTAGACTCGATGTGCTCAAGAGCCATATCGAATCAGTCACCGGGGTCGAGATAGACCGCTACAAGCTGTATGAGATTAAGGGTAGCGTTCAGGGAGCCTACGACTTCGATGTCTACCGGACAGTGGGAAAATACGTATACTTGAGTCCGAGCCTCGAGCAGCGCGACAAGGTTCAGCCAGGGAGGGTGTATGACGTCGGCATAAAATCGGTCGTGGAGGTGCCACTTACAGACGCCCAGCGTGAGATTCTCGGGGGGCCCAAGAAAAGAG
>VBPP01000068.1 GCA_005877365.1 Nitrososphaerota archaeon | reverse complement strand
CAGCAGGGTGAGAGCCTTCAGGGCGCAGGCACTCTACTACAGGGAGATAGTCGAGTTCCTCACGAAGAGCGAGCTCACGGAGATTAAGGACGGCGTCGAGGACCTGCCTCCCTGTCCCGAGCTGAAGTGCAGGCGCGTGACCATGAGGGCGTATCAGAAGAGGGCCCTCGACTCGTGGGACAAGGCCGGCAGGCGCGGTGTGATAGTCCTGCCCACGGGCGCGGGGAAGACGGTGATCGGCATGAAGGCGATGGAGCTCGTGAACCAGCCGACGATCGTGATCGTCCCCACCCTTGACCTGCTGGAGCAGTGGAGGGGAAGGGTGGAGGAGGAGTTTGGGGTCGAGGTCGGCCTGTACGGAGGGGGGGAGAACAGGATAAGGGCCATAACGATCTGCACCTACGACTCGGCTTACATAAGGGCAGCAGAGCTGGGAAACAGGTTCAGCCTGATGATCATCGACGAGTGCGTTACAGGGGACACACTGGTGACGATGGCAGACGGGACGACCCGACCGATCAAAGACATCAATGTGGGGGACTTGGTACTCTCAGCAGCCAATATCTCCCGCCGTGTCACTCACAAGTGGGCCCGAGGAATACTTCCGATCATCCAACTAAAATTATCTGACGGACGAGTGTTACGCTGTACGCCGGAGCATCGGATATTCGAAAGAAACGGGTTGACACAGGCGGTTAAATGCAAGGCTCCATTGTGTATCGGGAAAGAGGCGTATGGCAAATTACCGAGAATGTCCTATTTGCAAGAATCGGTTCACACACGGATCCTCGTTATTCAGGCACATGAGGGCCGTTCATGGCATAAACCCGAAATACCAATGCCCAACATGTGGGAAACCATTTCTCAGCGTCCCACAGCTGGGAGGGCATCAAACTTCTGCGCACACCAATCACAACACCTTGGTTTCGCGTACTCACCATTGGTCTATCGAGAAGAGGGACGAGTGGAATGCTTTCCGAAAAAGGATGAGCGAGGAGCGCATACTAGGTGGGAACCCGAGCTGGAAAGGTGGGAGCTCAAAGCACACCCTAAGGCGGCTGGCCTTCGAAGTCTGGAGACAGAAAAGGGAATGCTACTTCTGTGGCAGAACGGATACTCTCGACGTCCATCACAAGGATTGGGACAAGACTCGCAATGTTCCCGAAAACATCATAGTGCTCTGTCGGTCATGTCACGCGAGCATTCACAGAGGAGGGCAGATGGCGGTGATGGGAATGGCTCTGCGATACTCTCCTTCGAAGGACATCGAGCTTCTGCTGGGCTTGATTCCATACAAGTCATACAGGTTGATTCGGCTCTTAGAGACGAGGAGGTATTCGACATCGAGGTGGACGAAGACCATAGTTTCTTCGCCAACGGGATAGCCGTCTCGAACTGCCATCACCTCCCGGCCGAGAGCTTCAGGCAGATAGCCGAGATGTTTACCACGCCGTACAGGATGGGCCTCACGGCGACCTACGAAAGAGAGGACATGCTCCACCTCGAACTCCCCCGGTTGATCGGAGGAGTCGTTTACAGGCTCAAACCCGAGGACCTGGCGGGACGGTACCTCTCGGGCTACACGTTGGAGAGGGTGAATGTGGAGCTGACGAAAGACGAGAAGGAGGAGTACGAGACGAACTACAGGCTCTTCACCGAGTACCTCGAAGCGAACAGGATATGGATGAGGTCCCCATTAGACTTCCAGAAGTTCATTATGAGGACAGCGAGAGACCCCCAAGCGAGGCGGGCTCTCCTCGCGAGGAATAGAGCGCTGAGCATCGCGTTCAACTCCCAGGCGAAGGTGGACAAGCTAGAGGAGATACTTCGCTCCAACCCCGATGAGAGGATACTAATCTTCACCCGGCACAACGACCTCGTCTACAGGATATCGAGGAGGTTCCTCCTCCCCTTCATCACGCACACCACGAGCAAGGACGAGAGGCACGAGGCGCTGAAGGGCTTCAGGGAGGGGAGGTTCAGGGCGCTCGCGACGTCAAAGGTCCTTGACGAAGGGATCGACGTACCCGAGGCCTCTATCGGCGTCATCGTGAGCGGGACGGGTAGCTCAAGGGAGTTCATTCAGCGCCTTGGCAGGCTACTCAGGAAGAGCGAGGGGAAGGGGCAGGCCAGACTGATAGAACTCGTGTCAAGCGAGACATCGGAGACGAGGACTAGCTCGAGGAGGAAGCGTGCATCGGGAGGGGCGGGAGTCGGAGAGGGAGAAGAGGGCGAAGAGGAGAGCGAGGCTAAGAAATACGACGGCGCGGAATTGATTGAAGAGTAGAAGTGGAGTAGGAAGAGGAATATAGATGCTCCCATCAAACCTCCTCAGGGCCAAAATTTCCAGAGGAACGATAAGTCCCCTCTATGCGAGCCTTGACTTCGATACCATGGCGCTTGCAGAGAGAATCTCAGGCATCTTCAGAGACGCCACGGGGAAGAGACGTGGGGAGCTCATGGATAAGCTGAGGGAGGTGGAGAACGGGGGCAACGACTTCAAGTTAGTCAGGGGGTTATCGACTCTGCTGGAGAGGAGGTGCACCTTCGAGCCGGAGGGGGCCTTCAATCCGAAGGAGGCGAGGATGGCTGTCTTCGAGGAGGCTAGTAGAAGCAGGACGTCCAGCCTTGAAGAGAGGAACGGCGTGATCCAAACCGTCTCAACGAAATTGGGGATCTCACCGGAGGCGATGGAGAGGACGCTCTTCAGCGACCTGGAGGATGAAGTCATCCTGAGAGAATTCATGCCGCTCGACGCTGAGCGGCTTCTGAAGCAGTACAACCTCTCCGTGACGCAGACCCTCCTCTTCAAGTCGCTCAGGGTCGAATTCACCGCGTCGGGGAACTGGAAGAACATCTTCAGGGACGTAAAGAGGTTCGGCCTGATCTACTCCGTGGAGAGGGGGAATGATGGGTTCAGGGTCTCCCTCGATGGCCCTCTCTCGCTCTTCAAGATGACGGAGCGATATGGCACATCAATCGCAAAGATCCTGCCACAGATAGTCGCATCAGACTCCTGGAGCATCAGGGCGGAGATACTCGCGAGAAGTAGGGGGAGGGTATACACCTTCGAGGCCGATGGCAGGGAGCTGAAGAGCATCATCCTCAGCGCA
>VBPP01000067.1 GCA_005877365.1 Nitrososphaerota archaeon | reverse complement strand
CGCGGGATAGTTCTTGTCGCCGTTGACGGTGATCTCGACCCTCCGGGAGGGCCCTTTGACGAAGGTCGCCGCCGTGTGCACTCCCCGCGAGAGGATGAAACCACCCCCCGTCGCCCCCACCCTGGCAAAACTGGAGTAATCTCTAGGGTTCTTGGCCTTGTCGTGAATCGCGAAGAAGTTCGAGATCGCCGCCGGAGCGAACGCTCTGGATGCGCTTATTTCGATGCTTGCTTCCCTACCAGCTTCGTTCCAGCTATCGCGCCTGCGAGGGGGCCGATGATGATGACGCTCGCCACGGTTATGACGAAGTATGTGGTAACCCCAGGGAAGAGCCCCAACGTACTTGGAGAGGCTGCGAAAAAGAGAGCCCCTAAGGCGAGGAAGATTAATCCAAAAATCAATGATGTGATTAGCTGGTTCTTCATCGCTCCGCCAGACCAGCTGGGGTAGTCGGTTATGATGGGAGACCGACCCTGAAGAGGCCCGACAGCGCGAACGAGTATCGGAACCATTATGAGGATGGCGGGAATCATCGTCGACGTCCAGAAAACGGTAAATCCCAAGATGAGCGCGGGGGGAGTGAAGTGGGTTATCAGGTAATTTACAGGCGTGAAAACGGCAGCACCGAATAGCACGAGTGAGGTTGCGGCTATCAGGTCCCCGAGTGTAACGAAGGAAACAGTTGCCGCCACGAAAGCTGGCCACGAGCGGTAGCGCTTCACGAACCACCCGAAGAGCAAGAATGCAATGAAGTTCGCAGGAACCCCTGCCACTAGGCTGAGCGCGGGGTTCGTGGAGCCTGCTGGTGTTAGGAAGAGGACGTCGCCGAGGAAGGTCCCCAGCCCAGCCCCAATCGCGACCGGCAGGGTCGGGGATACAACCGCGAAGAACGCAGGCACGAAGATGAAGATTAGCAATTGTCCCACCCCGAAGGGAGTGAGCGCGAAGGAGGTTAGCCCCTTAGCGACGGCGTATAACGCGGCGGTCAGCGCCATCGCAACCACGTACGTGGTGATGGGCCTCTCGATCTTTGGCGCTGTCATATTCTGCATCAGAAGAGAAAGAGCTTAATGGATATATTAATATGGTGTCTAAATAGTCTATAGAACTATAGGGTATGAACGCTAGGAAGGTGCTTGAGATGGGCGGCTCTTTCCTTGTTTCCATCCCCAGGGACTGGGCGAAGCGGAACGGGGTCTCAAAAGGGGACACCGTCGTCGTCGAAGAGTTATCCGAGAGGAGACTGGTCGTCAGGCCGATTGAGAAGACGGAGGGTGCACCGAAGGAGGTAGAGGTCGAGTACCCGAGAGAGGACCTGACCTACGTCATTAACGACGTCACGGGTGCATACCTCTTCGGCTACGACATAATCAGGGTTCAGGGCCGCACAGTGATGACAAGGGAGGACCGCGAGAGGCTGAAGTCAACCATAGGACGGCTCATCGGGCTTGAGATAATCGACGAGGACTCCAAAAAGATGACTTTGCAGTTCCTGCTGGAGCCCGCAGGGCTGACCCCGGAGAGGATCGCAAAGCGGATGATGGGGATAATCGAGGGCATGATCAAGGACACGCGTGAGGGCGTGTCAACGAGAGACCCCAAGTTCCTCGCCTTAGTCGCGGAGAGGGACGATGAGCTGGACAGGCTCTACTTCCTCCTGGTGAGGGCTGTAAGGACGGCGGCGATGGATCAGGAGGTCGCGCAAAGGTACGCACTGACTCCCGTCGAGATATTGGACTACAGAGTACTCGGTAGCTTTCTCGAGAGTGTCGGGGACACGATCGCAGAGCTCTCAAAGAAACTCGCGGAAGAGCTTCCCTCTAAGGGCGTCGCGGGAGACCTCATCGGCAGTCTGAAGAAGCTCGAGACGATGGAGACCCTGACCATGCAATCCTTTCTCGCGCGGAAGGTCTCGCGGACGAGGGGGGCATATCTCCAGATGGCGTCTCTGTCGAACGAGGTCAACGAACTCTCCACCCGCATCGCCCGAAAGCCGGAGGCGAAGGGAGGGAACACAGTGGAAGTCGTCGGGCTGCTAGAGAGAGCGAGCAGCCTATTCGTTGACATTTCTGATCTCTCTGCCCCGAACTATCCTCCTGTTCAATAGTCTCCAAAATTGGTTTAGGAGTCTAATTCCAGTGGGGATTGAGAACGACGACGGTGGGGTCAGTGAGCACAGTAAGAAGGGAAAGACGACACAACGTACAGGTGTGTCAAGCACCAAGTTTTTACCTCTAAGCCGCACACCTCCCATGATGGACCGAAAGAGTCAGAGCAAATACAAGCCAGAATGGAATAATGCCGTTTCGCCTTATCTCATGGTTGGAAGTATCGAAGAGGAGGTCGATTTTCTGAAGAATGTCTTCGATGCAGAAGTTGTTGAGCTGAACAAGCGGCCTGACGGAAGTGTCTTTCACGGGGAGGTCCGAATAGATGACTCCGTAGTCATGATTGGACAGGCGAGAAAGGATTGGCCCGCAACAAGAGCTCATGTCCACGTGTACGTGAGAGACGTTGATCGGGTGTACAAGCGAGCGGTGACAAACGGCGCCGCAAACCTGAAGGAACCGGAAGACAGGTCTTATGGCAATCGGGAAGGCGGGTTCACTGACCCATCAGGAAACCAGTGGTGGATAGCTCAGTTCATAATAGAAATGTCAGAGAAAGACGTGCCCAGGAACTAGCATTGGCTAGGATTCGTGGCCAAGCCAGGGTCAGGTCTGCTTTCGAAGGAGCTAGTCAAGAAGTTACATGACTGCAATCAAGTATCATTTCTGGAGAGAATGATTAACTTTTCCGCGTCCAATTCTTTGAATTAATCTCACCATCAAATAAAGAGTGAAAACTATACCGGTGATGAAGAAGCTCACAGGATAAGGCTCGTAAAACGCGATGAAGAGTCCCGACCAAGTTGCAAACAGAGCGACCGCAACGGAGATCATTATGGCTCGCTGCGGCTGTCTCGCCATTCGCTGGGCAGTTGCCGCAGGAGTTACCATCAGTGAGAAAATCAGAAGGACACCGATGACCTGAACGGAGAAGGAGACCGCGATAGCGACGAGAAGCATGAAGGCTGTTCCAAGGAAGAGCATCGGCATCCCCTTCGCCTCTGCGACGTCTTCGTCTAGCGATGCGAAGAGAAGCGGTCGGT
>VBPP01000066.1 GCA_005877365.1 Nitrososphaerota archaeon | reverse complement strand
TCCCGCTTCCTCGAAGAGCTTCGCGGCCATAAGGCCAGGGAGTGGCCCGTCGCTGGGTGGCTTCGCGACCACGGTATTCCCAGCTGCTATAGCGGGGGCGACCTTGTGCATCAGAAGGTTGAGCGGGAAGTTGAACGGAGAAATCGCCCCGACGACCCCGACCGGTTCGCGGATTGTGAACCCCAGCCTGTTCTCGTTCCCGGCCGGGATAGGGTGTGCGTCGAGCGGTATCGTTTGGCCGTAGATTCTCTTCGCTTCTTCTCCTGCGAAAGTGAGAGTGAGCACAGCTCGAGCAGTCTCCACCTCTGCGTCTACCAGCGGCTTCCCCACGTTTCTCGCTATCAGCACGGCCATCTCCCGCGAATTCTGTTCGAGGAGCGAGGCCACCTTCAGCAGGATCTTCGACCTCTCATGAGCGGCGAGTTTCGAAGCCCTCTCCTTGGCCTCGAAGGCCGCGTCTATGGCCCTCCGTGCATCCTCCCTGGAAGCCTTCGGAATCAAGGCCAAGACCTCTTGATTGGCGGGGTTGAGTACCTCCAGTGTCGCAGAGTCTCCGGAATCGACCCACCTTCCGTCGATGTACATGTGAGACGGTACTTGCAAGTGAAATCGAGAAGACCCAGAAGTCCTATTTAGGTTCTGGCCGTCGGTCGCATCGAGCTTCACACCTCGACCCAAGGGATTCTACGAACTCGCGAACCCGCCGCACTTTGTTGTGAGAATCCACAAACATCTTACACTGGTGTTCGTTGAGCCATCCTGGCTTGCTTGAAGTCGCCGCACGCTCAATCCCAGGGAGCGCTCACCCGTACGAGGACAGGATACTGGCTGACGACAAGGTCGGACTCTTCGCTGTCGCTGACGGAGTGACGCGATCCTCGCAGGGCAGCGGAGCCGTCGCCGCAGAACTGGCGCTGAGCCTCCTGCGCGAGTACTTCTCGGGGGACCTTGTCGCTGCAATAAGCAAGGTGCACCAGATTGCAGTAAGGAGAAGGAAAGAGGACGGTGCGATAGGGGAGACGACCCTTACCGCGGTCGCCGTCGACGAAGGCCGCCTCCAAGTTGGAAACGTAGGCGACAGCCCGGCCTACCTTGTAAGGGCAAAGAACATGCGTGGCCTGATTCAGGAGGACAAGAGCCCCCATGGCTACATCACCCAAGTGATAGGCTACCCCGAGACCATTCACGTTCACTCTACAAGCCTTCAGCTGAAAGATCAGGACATGGTAATAGTAGCATCCGACGGGGTAGAGCACGTCCTTCGTGTTTCATTCATCCATCAACTCCTGAGCATGCCGGAGGCCAGCGAAGTGGTAGATTCCATCATCCAGAAGGCAAAAGCCCGTGTTACTGGGTATGACGACGACAAGAGCGTGATAGTCTTGAGAGTAGTGGAGAGATGACAGAATGGTGAGTGAGGGCCAGACAATCCCTCAAAACCTCGTTAAGTCACACTACCGCAATACGGTGCGAGTCCTTATTACGTTCCAATCAGTCGGGGAGAAAACATGAAGCTACTGAGTGGGGACGGCCTGAGGAAAGACATACTCGAGAGCTACTTCAAGAACCATAAGGAGTGGAGTTTCGTCATATCACCATCACCGGAGCACGGGTTCTACGACGCCATCGTTTCAGGGCCAGACGGAGCTTGGATGCTCAAGATAGACTCGTTATTCAAGCCCGTCCCAATCGTCATCGGCTCCCCAGTCGAGGCGAAACCAAGATCGAAGTCAGAAAACCCGTTTCCATATGGCTACAGGAAGGTTTCACGTGAACTGGTTCTCCGGACGCTCGGAGGCGAGGGCTATCCACCGAGTGACAAGAGGTTGGCCAGCTTCTTGTCACTGCTCAGATCAGAAACTGTTGTCCCAGAAGGGGGAGGACACTACGCGGAAGGGCCCTTCGTCCTAACTAGCTCAAGAAAAGATGTTTTATCCGAGAAACAGAAGGAAATTGATGACCAACTTGCGTCGGAGATGCACAGGCTTCTTAAGACCAGATATCCTGCCTACGGCTGAACGCCATACCCGTCCGCACGTTTGTCATCATTTCTTCGGGCTTGAAATCTTCCTGGACTGCAACGCCACAGTATGTTTGTACTGATACTCAACCTCGTTTTGCGGAGTATTGAATACAAGACACGGTGGTCACCGACCCTGAGCCTGTAAGAATTCGGAACTCCTTTGAGTTTCTTGCATCCGGGCGGATAAGGAGTGTCGATCTTAGGTCAACGTCGGATAACCGACCGATTGACCTCCAATCTAGGTGAAACGGGCGGTTCAGCTGCGAGATTTCCCAAGACCTTCCTGATGTAGGATTCGTCGAAGACGTCCCTCAGTGGCCTGGGCGCTTTGTCTGAGAAGACCTTCTCGGCGTACCACTTTGACCCGAAGCCAACCATCGACATCAGGACCGGGAGGGCGTCGTTCCCTTTTTCGGTCAAGCCCCATCTCGAGAAGTTCTGCCCTCTTTCGACGACCTCGATGAGGCCGTCGTTCTTCAGCTCCCTCAGTCGCATGGAAAGTACGCGTTTGGTCAGGCCGGGAGTGATCCTGAGCATATCGTTGAACCTCACCGCCCGATAGAGCGCGATGTTCCTCAGCACCAGCAGAGCCCACTTGTGGCCCAGGACGCCCATGGTAGCCTGGACCGGGCACCCGGCGAAATCCACCTTTAGCTCTGGTGGCCTCGTTCGGTTCACGTGCCGCTGTTCCATGCAGGTATACAATCGCTCCCCTGCCCATTTATAAGGTATACATTTGATACCCCCCGAAATCATGAGAAAGACGTCGGGGGCACGCTTCGAGAAGCCTCGGTCCGGGCCGGCCTGCGTGACCAGCTTTGCTGGTTCTCGCTCAACAGATACCAGCCATCAATAGCAGAGGTCCCTAGAATTTGGAACAAGTCCCTGAAGGTGTCACACGCCCTGCAACGAATGTGCGAGTCGTATTCGGTCTCATCATCGCAGCCTCCTTCCTGGACATCATCGACTTCTCCATCGTCCAGGTCGCCCTTCCCACCATTCGGAACCAGTTCCTGGTCTCTCTGGCTGACAGCCAGTGGATTGTAGGCGCCTACGGGATTACATTGGCCGGCTTCCTGATGCTCAGCGGAAGGGCGGGGGACGTCTACGGCCAGAAGAAGATATTCATCGGAGGAATCGTCGTCTTCACCATCGCTTCCTTTGCGGCCGGCTTGGCTCCATCGCTCCTCCTGCTCATCGTCTTCCGTTCGGTGCAGGGGATCGGTGCCGCCATGTCCACTGTCACGGCATTCGCGATCTTCATCGCCTTGTTCCGTGAGGGGAAAGAGAGGAACAGGTAAATGGGGATTTTCATAGCGGTGGTTTCGGCCGGCTTCGCCGTAGGGTCGGTCGCAGGCGGGGCCCTCACCGTCCTCTTCGGGTGGCGTGCAGTGATGTTCGTGAACGTCCCCATAGGCATCGCCGCCGTCGCTCTCTCCCAGAAGTTCCTCCCTGACAGCGGCGGGTGGCTCAAGGACCGGCGTCTGGACCTGCCGGGCGCCGTGACCGTGACCAGCGGACTGGTGCTCCTGGTCTACGGTCTGACCGACGGGGCGAACGTGGGTTTCGGAGCCTTGGAGACGTACCTGCCGATGGGGCTCT
>VBPP01000065.1 GCA_005877365.1 Nitrososphaerota archaeon | reverse complement strand
GGTACGCCCACGGCGTATCCTTGTTCCCGACCCTGGAGGCAGCCCCGTTGATCGGATAGAGGTGCATAGTGGATTGCGGCGTCGGAAGCTTGTTCGCGTTCTTCACGTGCTGCTCAACGGCTTTGTCGTTGATCTCCTTGACAAAGTCGGCGCGCCAGTACCACTGGTGCCCCGGCGGATACAGTCCATCAAAGGTGCTCTGCAGAGCCGGGTAGGGTACAGGCCCCAGCCCGTACATAGCCATCTTCCCCACCTTGCGGGCGGGCGCGAGCAGTCTGTCTGCCTTCTCCTGAGACCCGAGGTAGCACCAGACCACCGCTGCAACCTTCTTCGACCAGAGCTCCTGAGGGAACGGCGCGACCGGAGGCACAGTCAGGAACGCGAAGAACCCATTCAGTTCCTCGGGGGCATCGGGGATGAACTCCCTGTACCACTTGAGCACTTCCTCCGCCTGTGCGATGGGCCAGAACGTGGGCCCGGCAATCACGATGCCGGCCGGATGAAGCCTGAAAGTGAACGAAGTAACGACGCCGAAGTTGCCCCCTCCACCTCTCACCGCCCAAAAGAGGTCCTTGTTCTCGTCGGCGCTCGCGGTGACGAAGCTCCCGTCGGCTAGGACCATGTCCACGGAGAGTAGGTTATCGATTGTGAGGCCGTACTTCCTAGTCAGGTGGCCTATCCCGCCCCCCAGGGTGAGCCCTCCCACGCCTGTCGTGGAGATGATACCGGCGGGAGTCGCCAGTCCGAACGCATGGGCCGCATGGTCGTAGTCGCCCAGCTGGCACCCGGCCTCCACCACACCGATCTTTGACACTGGGTCTATCTTGACACCCCTCATCAGCGAGAGGTCGACCATCAGTCCGTTGTCGACGCTGCCGAGGCCGCCCCCATTGTGTCCCCCTCCCCTGACTGCTATGTCCAGGCCCTGCTCCCTCCCAAACTTGACAGCCTGAATCACATCTGCTACGTCGCGACACCTGGCGATTGCCGCAGGCCTCTTGTTGATCATTGCGTTGTAGAGCTTCCTCGTCTCGTCGTAGTCAGAACCTTCAGGGGTGACAACGGGACCGCGAAGCGTCGTCCTTAGAGCCTGTGCGTTCAAAGGCCTACGTTCTTCAGCTGCCAGCCTACTGCCTCGCTGGCGTCTTGCCGAAGCCATACGCACACTGGGGCGCAGCGAGTATATATTGGGCGCGGGCGCGGCGCGCCCATAACCCGCAGGGCTCATTCTTGGTTCTGATGACACTTCGGGCTGCTAACCCTGATTGACCCTCCCGCCATCTGCTCGGAGATCGAGTCATGGTCTCTTCCCCTTCACAGCCGAGTATACCTGGCGGGCCGTTAGGAGTGAACCTCGCCCGTCCCCTCGCGAGGGATGGTCCCCTCGCCGCATTGACATTCCTATCGATGAAGACGAGGAATTACCAGAATTACCAGAATTAGCCTTTCCGACCACCCTTGTGGTCGGAGGTCCCGGCGATCCGCACTTCACACTCCTGCGCATCACAATGTTGCTCTTTCCGAAGGGGGCCACGACCTTGAATCCCTCCTTCTGGAACATAGAGACGGTTCCGAGGTACTCCCTGTAGGCTCCCCAGCGGATGATAGGATAGGCTTCAACGATACCCCCTCCCCCGTCTCTTATGGCTTGTAGCGCGGCTTTCAGCGCGGCGCTCGCCACCCCCCGTTGGCGATGCTTTCTGTCAACGGTAAAGCAAGTGATCCTCCATAGTCTCTTTGAGCCGCTTTCACGGGCAGGCCGTCGATAGCTGCGGTAGTTGTCGAAACGGGGAAGCTCCTCCCTCGGGCCGTATTGGCACCATCCCACCGGTTCACCTTTCGAGTAGACCAGAATCCCATGCGAAGATTCATTCTCGACGAGTTCTCTCCTTCGCTGGCGGTTTCTCGCCGCTCTTCTTACCCCGGAGAGCAGCTCCTCGTTCACAGAGGGGCGAGCTCGATGGTGATACGTGCACCAGCACGAGAAGGCGCCGGGGGCAGGATGTTTCTCGAAAAGTCTCTCGAAGTCTGGCAAGGTGTTCTTTGTTAACCGCTTTGTAGAGAATTTCGAAGCTTCTGGTGCCATCGTGCCGGACAGAGTGCTCGAGCATCTTACCTAAGGTTTGCTGAGGGACTGAGGTCGAATTTCTGACCCGTCGCCGCTCCACCATACACTAGACGTTATTAGGCGCATAGTCGGATGCCCCTTTGAAATGCCGCAATCTTCACCTGCGACGCACGACAGCACGCTCAAGACAACGCTATCGGATCACATCACAATAATCGGTGGTGGCAATGGAGGTATGGGTGAGGCGGCAGCATGGAGGTTCGCCAGAGAAGGCGCCAAAGTTGCGGTTCATTTCTCTGGCTTGACAAGCGCGTCTGGTCGCAGGGCTGAAAGAATCGTCGACAACCTTCGCAAATCTGGTTTCGAGGCAATCAGCGTCAAAGCTGACGTCCGGAGCCTCCCGGAGGTTGAGCGAGCCGTGGGCCGCGTCGTATCGAAATGGGGAAAAGTCTCGTCACTGGTATCCTTCGTGGGCCTCCCTTCATCATTCGATCGTTGGCAGGAAGACCCTCTCGAATTGTCTGAGCAGGAACTTCTCAGCGCTGTGAAAATCGACTTCGTAGGTTCCTACCATTTCATAAGGGCTGTTCGGAGACACATGAAGAAGGCGCGATACGGCAAGATTGTCCTAGTTAGTTCTAGTCCGACCATTTACGGTGACGACGCCGGTTATAGGTATGTCTTGGGAAAGGACCTTAACAGAATCACGGTAAAGTCGCTGGCCGCCAGACTCATTCGTGAGGACGGCGTGTATCTGAACGCAATCGCGCCAGGAACGGTGGATACTCCTGCCAACAGGGTAAACTACGGAGAGAAGGAATGGAAGGAGTTGGTCGGGCAAATACCGATGGGGAGAGCGGGCTTGCCGGACGAAATAGCGGGGGTTGCACTTTTCTTGTGCTCCCACGACTCGGATTTCGTGGTGGGACAAACGATCGTCGTCGATGGCGGAGAGGTAAGGCTTTGAGAAATCGGAGGCTATTCTTCGACGGTCTGTCCAGAGACTGCATCAATCCGGTGCCCAGTTGGCAGGATCGTACTCCTTGTAGTTCAGGAACAATTCCTCCCCTGCATCAATCGACTTTGTTGCAATCAGGCGGGCTGTCCTCTTCTTAGCATCGATTAGCAAACGGACGTTATCCTCTGGACTGTGATCCAGAAAGTTCGACCAGTAGTTGACGCTTCCTTCGTCTTCTTCGTCCCAAAACAAACGTTTTCCTTCACGAGTCTTGCCTATTATGAGAGCCCATCTCTTCCAGGGCGGAGACTTTGGAGTCGTAGTTATGGCAAGACTCTCGGCCGTTTGTATCAGCTCTCCCACTCCGAATTTCCTTTTCGAAAATACGCCTCGACCATGCGGGCATCCTTTCACCTCCAGTACTTCCATTGACCTCTAAATCACTCTGGTACTTTTGCCAAATCAGGCGATTAATGCGTTTTGATGCCGGTGAAATCGATGGTCCACGCGGGTCGAGGTTGCTCGCCCAACGATTAGACGGCGCCCGGGCGGAGGCGAGATAACCGGGCAGGGCAATGACACCACAAACACTATAGCGCAAAGCACTCTGTATGGGATGGCCTTGAGAAGCAATATTTCGAGGGGATCGTCGCTTG
>VBPP01000064.1 GCA_005877365.1 Nitrososphaerota archaeon | reverse complement strand
CCGTAGATCGCCCTGAGCATGTTGTTCGTGATCCCTCTCGAAAATATCGTCATCAGGCGCATCACCCTCATCTCTTCGCTCTGCATGTAAGCGACAGTCCTCTCCGGGTCGAGCCCGAGCGCCAGGATGTCCGCTACGTTCTGAACCGCCATCTTGGAACTCTCCTGAAAGGAGATGCCGTTGTCGCAGTAGGCCTCCACGTCCGCTATCGCGTAGAAGACTGTCGTCTTCCCCGAAAGGGACTGGAAGAATACCATGTCGTCGGCCGTCATCTTGTTTCCGAGGTGAAAGGTCCCCTCGGGCTTTATCCCACTCATCACCGCAAACGGCTTGTTGGAATCGACGGCGTCGAGTATCCTCCCCAAGTCCCTCTGCCCGAAGTCAATACCGCGACTCAGGTGAGGGCTGAGCTTCTTGAAACGCGGTAGAAGGCGGTCGATTCCTTCTATGCCGAACTCCGATTGGAGCCTGCCGTAGTCTTTGATGACGCCGGAACCCCAGGGGTCTAGCCGCTGCCCTTCCTCCTCCCTCTCCACAAAGACCTCGGCTGAAGCGTCGGATTAAATTCCTTTCCGACCGTGAGTCCTCAGGACCCTCCCCTCCTCGTCGATCTCGCCCTTTCTGATCCTCGTCGAGGAGATGGGCTTCGCGTCCTCCGCCATCAGTAGGTCAACCACGACGAGGTCGAGGGGAGGAAAACCCCTCTCTCTGCGCAGCTTGTTCGCCAGCTCGAGGCGGCCGGCCGTCTCCTCGCTCGCGACGAGGGCCTGCACTTCAGGGGAGGCGATCCCCGGCCCGAAGTAATCGTAGAGCTTGGCGATGGCGTAGCGCCTCCCCGGGAAGCGCCGTCTCAGGAGGTCTTCGAGTTTCTTCACCCGCTCCTCGTAGGAGTGCTCCGGTTTCTTCCCCATCTTCCGCGCAAATTCGTCTGAAGTGACCCCGATCACGACCTCATCGCCGACTTCGAAGCTCTTCTCGAGGAGGGAGACGTGGCCTCGGTGAAGGCGGTCGAAGGTTCCGCCCGTCGCCACGCGCCGATACTTCCTCGAATCCGGTCCGCGGTCTCCAGGAATCAATTTCAAATATGCCGAAACTTCGCCTAGAATCGAGCCAGACGATAAAAATGTGCGGGTGAAATCGAGAGATGGGGATACCGCGGGAGTACATCATGGCGGGCAGGATTACCAGGGAGGTGAGGGAATGGGTTAGGGGAAGAGTCGTGCCGGGGAGCGAGTACCTGGACATCTGCGAGAAGTTAGAGGGGGAGATTGTGCAGAGGGGGGGGAGAGTCGCCTTTCCGACAGGCGTCGGGGTGAACAGCGTCACGGCACACTATGCGCCGCAGGCGGGGGAGAGCGGCCGCGTGGGGGAGAAAGACGTTGTCAAGGTCGACTTTGGCGTCCACGTCGATGGCTACGTCGCCGATACCTCGATTACAACGACCTTCAACCCTCAGTACCAGCCGATGCTCGACGCGACTGAGAGGGCGTTGCGTGCTGCCATCGATGTGCTGAGGCGTGACAGGAGGATAGGGGAGGTGAGCAAGGCGATCTACTCCGAGGCGTCTCGTTATGGGTTCAAGACCATTAGCAACCTGAGCGGGCACACGCTGGACAGGTACGTCGTTCACGCGGGGAAGAGCATACCGAACGTCTACATGCCGAACCTTCCGACCCTCAAGAAGAACGAGGTCTTCGCGGTAGAACCCTTCCTGACCACACGGGAGGCAGACGGGTACGTCGTCGACTCTGAGGTCGAAACGATCTTCGCACTCGTCGGGAGGCGGAGGCTCGGGAAGGGGGAGCTGGATGATCTCGTGGAGATGATCTGGAAGGAGAGGAAGACCCTGCCCTTCACCCCGAGGTGGTTCCTGAAGGACTACAGGGAGGCCAGGCTGCTGTCGCTCCTGAAGGAGCTCACGAAGAGGAAGGTCGTCAGGTCTTACGCCACCCTCGTCGAGGCCTCCGGCAAGCCGGTCGCACAGTTCGAGCACACGATGGCCCTAGATGAGGAGGAGGGGCTGGTAATTCTTACTTAGGTGGCTTCGCCGTCTCGGCGTAGATCAGGCTTATCCGGGTCTGATTGCCGCACTTCGTGCACTTCGCTCCATCCTTGGTGACGTAGTCACCGGGTTGAAACTCCCGCTTTGTCTTCTGCCCGCATACGGGGCATTCTTCAATCGTGAAGACTGTGTACTTTACCTTCTTCTCCACGACGGACCTGGAGCTTATCATCACTGGCTGACCCCGAGAGTGTTCCCGATTCCCGCGATGAGGACGTCGTCCCCCTCCTTCGTCTTCTCCTCGATCACCCTGTTGAGGAGAGTCATGACCTTGTCCGACGCCTCGGCTATCTCCTTCCTCATCGCGGTTATTGCCTCCAGAATCGACTGTTTGACCAGAACCGCGTAGATGGGGATCTTGTGCTTCGCGGCGACCTCCTCGATCTGGTACTTCTCGACTCCGATGCCCCCGATAGCCGCCCCGACGCCCTCGGCGATCTCGCCCGTCTTCTCCCCCTCCAGCTTCAGGGCCGCATCGATCATGATGATCGCGCTGGGTTTGACACCCATCTCCTCTATGACGTGCCTTATCCCTACCCCCGGCTGACCCACGTAGGCCATCGGGCCCTCCGCCTTCACCACGTAGAGCTTCCGCCCCTTGTACTCGTTGACGGCCAGTACGGTGTCTTTCGCAATGGTCTGCTTCTCGCGCCCGACCATGTAGCGCGAAGCGATGACGGCACCGATTCCGTCTCCTAAAGGTTGGGCGAGCTTGAAGGTGTCCACCGCACTGACGAGCGCATCCGCTTCCTGGATTATCATGGGCATCAACATCTGCAGCTGCACCAGCATGAAGTAAGAGCTCGTCTTCTTCCCGAGCAGGTAAAAGTGTCTCACGATCTTGTGTATCGTGTTCAAGGCCGTCGCCGCCTCGAGGAGATTTTCAGAGACCGATACTGTGACGGGGTTCTTGTCCCCCACTATCGTCCCGACCTCCTGCCTGACCCTCTCGTCTCTAGTGGTCACCACGTGGTCGATCTTCCCGACAATCCCGTTCGGGTCTATGTCTACGGGCATGATCGTTATGTAGTCGAGGAACTGGTCGACCCTTTCGGTCGGGTCGCCCGACGCCTTCCCGGTGGTCGTCAGGTAATCAATCGTCTCCTTTCTTGCCTTGTCCTTCATTACCTTGAGCCTTGTGAGTCCGCGACCTATCTCGTTTAACGCAAACCAGACCTGAATCCTGGGGGCGTAGAGACCATAGGCGACGAAGACGAGAAGGCTCACTACATAGAAGATGCTGTTGAGGTCTAACCCAATTTGGAGCAGCGAAACCCCGATTCCCGACAATAAATTACACTCGAAGAGCGCGGTGCAAGGACTTGGTCTTAAGGATTCCGTATGCACAGTCCGTCCTCATTAGAAGTTGGCGCCGATGAGAGTTGTGTAGGTGCCGGCATCACCACTTCCCGAGCCCTCTCGGAGCTCAGTAACATGATGACGACGCGCGGTTTGACTTCTCCCCCTCTTTCGAGTCTGGGTTCGGAATGAGTCCAGGTCGGACCCGCACGCTATGGCCGGCTGGTCGCTGGACCGGAGTGGGCGTAATTTAAGATTTCTGACCCCGCTCTCCAAGAGACTTAAGGCATCGAAGTTCTCCGAGAAGCGCGTGCAGAGAAAGCTTCTCGACATACTCGCCTGCCCGATCGACAAGAACTATCCGCTCGAACTGATGGAGTTCAAACTGAAGGACGAGATAATAGTCGACGGTGTCCTTCTCTGCGGAAAGTGCAAGAGATTCTACCCGATAATCGATGAGATCCCGGTCATGCTCCCGGACTCGTTGAGGAACAGGAAGGAGGACCTCGAGTTCTTGAGCAGGTGGATTCGTGAGTGAGAGAGGGAGGGGGACGTAGCCTAGCAAGGTGCAAGGTGGATCTCTGCCTCGGCCCTAGAGAGGCATGGCGACAGGCTCCAGTGCAGTTCAAAGTCTGATGACACGGAAACGTGGATGATGTCGCATTGGAGCGGCAAGAGAAACCTGTAGATCGCCGGTTCGAATCCGGCCGTCCCCACCACTAAAGTCATTGATCCCGGTCCAACCTGTCGACTGTCCGCTTCAGGGGGCTAGCGGAGAACCGAATGATATTTCAACTCACCCGAAAGACTGCCTAGACTAAGACTCGATCAATGCCTCACACGTTTGGAGGGAAGAAGG
>VBPP01000179.1 GCA_005877365.1 Nitrososphaerota archaeon | reverse complement strand
CGCATGAGCCCCACGCTAGGTGAAGAGGCTCGTTCCAATAAGCGGTCACAATGCATTGTGGAGTTGGGCCGAAATGAGTGAAGGGGTAGACGCAAGTCTACCAGATTCTTGCAGACAGTATGTCCACGGTTAAGCTGTCTTCCAAGGGGTGGGCGGCGGGCGCGGTGGGATTTGCTAGTTTTCTTGTATCACCAAAGCGGTATTCTCGGCATTCTCATGTGTAATATCCCATCAACACCCTTCTGCCTTCCAGCTTGAATCACGATAAGCCCCGCGAATATCGCGGCGTAAAGCGGCCCAGTTCCAATGTCCATGGCTCCCGGCTGAAAGATGCCGCCAAAGCCCTCGGCCGTGCTCCAGATTATTAGATTGAAGGCTATTCCCACCGCCGAGAGTAGAGGGACCATAAGTCCCAGGAAGAGAAAGACTGCGATGACGGTCTCCCAGATCGCTATGATGAGGGTAAAGTTGGACATCGAAGATGTGATTCCCGCCCAAGTTTGTATCCACTGCCTGATAAGTGCAGGCTGGCCATCTGCTGCAGCGCCTATCGCATCACTCAAGTTTTGTCCATTCAATACTATGAGCCATTTGAAATAGGCGTCAGCACTCCAAACGATTGCAAAGAAGAGTCTCAGCCCGACGCGCCAGTTACGCCTGATTAACCCCGCACCTTCCAGTGGAAATTGTTCGTTGTTGTTAGGAGTCATGCGGATTCTGCCCAAACATCTATCTGAAAACGCCCTCCGAAATATCTCTCAAACCATTCTCCTGCTTCGTGACCTATTCTCTGGTTGTCGTAGCTCAAGTGATGTTCGAACTCTCTAGGACCTTGAAGTCATAAAACATTATGAACGTGAAATCTGTATTGTCAAGACCAAGAACCGCGACGAGAGTCATTAGCTTCGAGAGGCGAAGCTAGGCTCTTTTCCGGTGGACGGACTTCGATGTTAACACCCTCAACCTCACGATGACGGAATACAGGCGGCCCAGGGTCGCTCTGAAGAAGTGACTAAAAAGGCCGGTCCCGTAGTCACACAAAGACTTCAAAAATAGTGATGATGAGGAGAACTTTGAAAATAGTGATTGACATTTCAGTTACCACGCGGTTCAAGATCACCGGGTCGAAACGATGGGAGGGGGAATCTTCCTACTCCTCACCTTTCGTCGTGAACTCAGTTCGGACTCGGTCTGGGGAGGTTGTTGCCACTATCGACTCGGACCTCCCTATCATCGGTGGGCATTGGTTCTGTCGGGCTTGAAATCTGTCCCTGGTGAGACAGCTGGCGATCCCGCGATGCTCCGCTCAGGAGCGCTAGGGCAGCAAAGGTCTTCTCAGACTAACCCTTCCGTCAGGGGTTGCAGCCATAGAAATGGGTGACACAACGGGCTCGCCGTCTTTACGCCTCAGCCTGGAATGAGGCGGACGATTTGCATCATGCTTCACATTAAGCCCGCGGAATAGAACAGGTACTTGTCCCAGTCGCCCATGGGCTTCGACGAAAGGAACAGGAGTGGGTACTTTATTCTGAAGCCGTGTCTTATGCTCGCGAGGGCTGCCTCCTCGTTTGTTCCGGCAAAGACGATGGTCAATTCCTTGCATTGCTGTTGTTCAGCCGCAAACCTCAGTGTGGCCTCCAGCGCCCGTCGCAAGGACGACGCTGACCTCACCACGAGGGGGCCCACTCTTCCGTCTCGTCTGAAGAAGGCGTACCCCTCGAGCCGGTTGTTTTTGTTGAAAAGCAGACACCGCGCTCGCTGGACCTCGGAGAAGAACTCGTTGTGCCAGCCGGACGGGAAACCGAGGGAGAATTTGTGAATCTGGCTCAGCCTTGAGAAGATAGGCTCGATGTTTGCCCGCTCTTCAACTTCCAGCGTCTCCCCCGCCCCTCTGGATCCAAGGCTCTTTGCGACACTTTCCCGCGGGGACGCGGCGAAGTACAGGGGCTGCCGCGGAAGCATTCCAAAACGCATGTACAGGGAGACCGATGACCGGTTGAACGCCTGGGTGATCAGGGCTCGGTTGGCAATCCTGCGACCCCTCCAGCTCCCGAGAGTCCTCTGGATGAGGGTCTTGCCGATGCCCCTGCCTTGGTATGCGGGCAAGATGAAAAGGTCAGCGAGGAACCATAAGGACCCTCGCAGGAAACTGAATGAATATCCCACTATTGTGTGGCCGTCCTCCGCCAACCAGAACGAGGCCGGCTCCTTCTTGAGCCAGAACGCGTACTGGGGATCGGGCGGGGAGGTGGAGGTTGGCTCTTCGAAGAAACCGTGCTTCTTGTTGAGGTCGTCGATGGCGATGGCGAAGACGGAAGCTGTTTCAGGCAGGTCTTCAGGCCTTGCCCTTCTGTATTCTATGCCCACTTCTTGGCGCACGCACTGACTCGCTAAAAGCATGGCGTGAGGGGCTGTTGCGGCTTCTGATCATCCGAATTCCGCTTCATCGCCATTCTTCCATTGAAGCAGCGAGATCCAAGAACTATTTGCAGGTCGGTTCCCGTAATGCACCGGTACCCACGTTGAGACCACTCCGGCTGTTCTCCCCTGAACGCGTTTCACGGCGCGCTTGCCGTTTAGGGACCTGAACCTCCCTCGCCTATCCGCCTCAACGCATCGTCCCACTTCGGCGGCACATCGGAGCCAGCCACTTTCCATCGGACAAATCTCCTTGCATCGGTTAGTTGTGGTCTGAGGTCCTTCATCGTGCCTGCATGAGGCGCCTTCCGCACGAATTCTGCAAGGGCTGCCTCGTCCTTCCACACGGAGAGTGTCCAAGACTTCTTGCCCAGTAGCTGGGCGCGAAGCGAGTAGCCTACGAGTCCGTTGGAACTCTCCAGTTGACTTTGTATCGCCCTGGTTTGGCGGATGAAACTCAAGATGGCCCACCAGCTCTTGCGTGGAAGGTACGTGGCGAGTGCCAGGTATTCGCGTTGGCGGTCAAACTCCATGAACGACTTCCACGCAACCTCGGCCAAGGTGATCCGGAGTCAAGCCATCGCAGGCATAAATCCCTTCTCTAGGCGGTTGCGCTTTTCTTCCGTCAACAAACTTCGAATCATGTAAACTTCTCATAAAGAAGCAGGTGCGTCGAGGAACGGTTTCACGGTGGACGCAAGCACGGGACTCGAGAAGATGTTGTAGTGCGTGATGCCGGGCAGGATGGAGAAGCGTGCGCTGGAGGTGGGACGTGCTTTGCGACGTGATGTAAGTTGAGCCTTAATCTAATCTCCTTCTTGATGTTGGAAGCAGAAGGAGTTCTAACCCCACAACCTTCTTCTTTCCCCGCGGTCGTAGTGAACCTGCTGCTCGGGGCTGGGGGAGCCCGAGGTGAACATCGACTCTCCGCTTGGATGACGCTAGCCCGTTTTCAACTTCTCAGGTAGCTTGAAGCGCTGTTCGTTTAGCTAGGAGGGACCTCATGACTTTCTCCTTCTCTCGGAACAGCTGCCTTGCAGCCAAGTAATCTTGGAAGGCTTTCATGTACTGCAGCCCCTTTGGAGTTGCCTTGAAGGTCCTGCTCGCCTTGTCGTCTGATAGGAGTCCGCTGTCAATCAACGATTTCAGATACTTGTTAAGCATGTCCAGATTGAGATGCGAAGCATGCATCAATTTCGTCTTTTTCTCGGGGGAGGCTGCGCTGATTATCAGAGCGGCGATCTCGTAGTAGCTTCGTCTCGTTCTTCCCTGACCCAATGGGATGCTTTGCACCACTCCACACCTCGAGAGGTACTGGCATTTCGAGTTAGTTCACGATTCTTGCAATTGTTGATGACTATCTGCTCTGGTAGTAGGGATAAATACAAAAACTAAACCATATCTTCTGTCTCGTTGTTATATTCCTGTCGATGGTCTCCTCGGTCGGG
>VBPP01000178.1 GCA_005877365.1 Nitrososphaerota archaeon | reverse complement strand
CTTGAATTCTGGCGTGACCACTCTGACGATCTTGGCCATCTCTTCCATCAGATTCCGGTTTGTCTGCATCCTACCCGCGGTGTCAATTAGGAGGACGTCCACGTGGTGCGCCTTCGCGTAGAGGTAGCCGTCTCTTCCCACCGCCGCCGCGTCGGCGCCGTACCTCTGCGAGACAACCTTCATCCCTAGCCTCTCCGCGTGCTCCGTAAGCTGCTCGATCGCGCCTGGTCTGTGCGTGTCGCCAGCGGCAGAGACGACGGAGACCCCCCTCTCCTTCAGCATCTTCGCGAGCTTCGCGACCGTGGTTGTCTTGCCGCTCCCGTTTATCCCAAGGAAGAGGATGACGAATGGCTCCCCCGAACTCTTCTTCTCCTCGATTCGTCGGAAGAGGTCCACGGACCCCGCCTTCGCGAAGACCTCCTCGAGGACCCCCCTGAAGCTCTGCTTCACTAAGAGAGCGGGGTCGTCAGACCGCTCAATCGACGCCCCCGTCAGCTTCTTCTTCACCTCCTGAATCAGCTGCTCGGCCACCTGCTGCGCGACGTCGCTCTCGATGAGTGAAATCTCGAACTCTGAGAGGAGTTCGTCAAGTTCTCGACCGGAGATCTTCCTTTCTCGGGCGGCCTTAGCAACCGCCGTGAAGGCCTGCCTAAGCTTCTCGAACAAGTCAGTTCTTTTGGTTCTGCCTTGACACTATCGCCTGGAGGGCCTGGCGGTCTGCCTCCAGCCTCGCCGCAATCTGGTTTCTCTGCGAGAGCAGCGAAACTATCGAGTTCTCTATCTCCCTAGCCCTCCCTTCGAGGAAGGCGACGGCCTCCACCCTCTTTCGCTGGACCACGACGTTGGCCCCTACGTTCAAGAGGACATCCTCCGCGTTCGGCGGGGGCGACCTGAGCAAGACCCCTCCCCCGACGGGAACGAGAACTTCATCAGGATTCGACTCTGACAGCCCCTTCAGAGCTTCGAGCGCCGCCCTCGTTTCAAGGAGGGCTCTCTCGAAGAGGTTCTGCCTCGCGGAGAACTCGTTAAAGGTGCCTTCGAGAACCCTGATCTCCACCACTAGAGAATTGAGTTGTTCCTCTTCACTGACCTGCCTACTACTACTACTCGCCGTGACGGTCGCCTTCGTTCAGACCTTCAGCGCCCGCGTTATAAAGACGAGTTCGGGTCCCGTCGTCTGATTCCCGGCTATCGCGTTCTTCGAGTTTGCGACAAGACCGGAGGAGACGTACGGCACACCGCCATTCACCGAAGTGGGATAGGCATCCACGCCGAGGAGGCCGGCGATGTGGGAGACCTCTCCCTCGTCTAGTCTGGGGTATGTGGCGGCTCCAGTGTTCGTGGCGACGACCAGGGCCCCCACCTGGGTGTATTCGTGAATGGTCATCCTTTCGACGTCAGTTCCGAGGACGTCCCTGACCTGGTGGAGAGTACCCGAGTCCAGGAGCGCCGAGACGAGCGCGAACCTGTCGTTTGCGGCGATGAGGTTCCCGACAGCGGTGTACTTCGAGTCGAAGCGACCTATCGCCATGCCCGTCGCTGCCGCTATCTCGCGCATCTCCTCGTCCTCGGTCAGGCGCGAAACGAGGATCCCGTTGTTGTTCATCGCCACGAGCGGTCCCAGGAGCCTCGAGCCGGCTATGGAGGTATAGCAGACGGAGACACCGAGCGCCTCTTTGAGCTTCTCACCCTTGCTCGGGGCCAAGCCTCTGGGCGCCAGTAGAAGCTTGTCGTTCGTCTTAAGGAAGATTCCGATATTCGGACTTCGGTAGATATCCACGAGGTGAAGGCCCATTGCTCTCGGACACTGCTACTCTTCTTCCGGCGCCACTCGTATCGAGACGATCCCGTCTTCGTCGCGTTCCATCTCCAGCTTGATTCGACGTGGTGGATTCCGAATTCCGCGGGCCCAGACAAGCTTGTTCACATCCTCCTCGATCTTCACCTCACTCGCCTTCATGTGCCTCGTCGCAAAATCCCTGATCAGCCTTATCGCGACCTTCGCCCTCCTGTAGCGTGGCGTTTCGAACGCCTCGCGGAGGGGAACGGTGTAAACCCTGGTCAGCTCCTCCACCTTCTCCGACATCTCTGTCACCTAGCGTGGAGCTTCCGGTGCCGCCAGTCTCTGTGCTTGGGGTTGGTCCTGACCTTTCTGTTGGTTCTCACGATGACCCACGTAGGCACGGACCTCGTCTCCCTATTCGCTTTCATCAACCTGTTCTTCTTCGACCTGTCCTTGACTCGGGCCATTTGCCGCTACATCCTCCTTATCTTGATGTCTCGCTTCTTCTCCTGGAGAGCGTAGAGCATCTGCTTCAGCTGTTCGTCATCGATCACCTTCTTGAGCCTGCCGGCCGAGGCCAGCTGGATCACGTACTCCTCTATCGCGCTGGCGAGCTCGGGCCTCACCATCTTGACGTTCGCGAGCCGCTGCCTAGCCTCCGTGGTAAGCGCCGTTCTGAGCATGCTCTCGCGAGCGGCCTTCTTCTCGGGGTCTTCTTTATCGGAGCCCCTTCCGCCACCGGTACTCGTGCCCGCGGACAACAATCACTCACCCGTACCTCGTAATTTCTTCTTTACGAGCGCCGCACCCTCGAGCTGCTTCAAGATCCTCCTGTTGGCGGAGCTCCCGGCATCTCTCTGGTGCTTGGGGTTGTACGCCACGGCCTTGCTCCCGCCGTAGGCTGTCTCGAACTCGGTGAGACCGAGTGGACCGCGGAAGTATAGCTTTCTCAGCAGCGATGCCGCGCGGACGTACCACCAGTCGGGCTGCTGTGGAGGTCGCTCCGCGTGAGAGCCCGTCTTCACGTAATGGGCCCACTCCGGGACCTCCAGCTCCGGGAGCTTCTTCACCCGCTCGGTCAGAGCCGCGATGAGCTTGCTCGCCGGGACATCGTAAGCGTTTACCATGATTATTCCTGAGCGAATTTTCTGAGCTTTGGTGCAGTATATTTAAGCAAGGCGCTCTTGAGCGATGACCTTCCTATTCACGTGGCCGCACTCCAGGCACGTGAGACGAAGCACCTTCTGACCCCCACCCGCAAGGCGGACCCTGGCGTTGACCCCGGGCACGATTAGTCTCTTGCATCCGTGGCAGTAAAACCTCTTCCGGGACCAGTCGAGCCTGACGTTAAATTTGAGCATCACCCTTCTGGCCAGCTCGGCCTGCTCCCCGGCGAGCTTCGGGTCCCTCCCCGCGGTCGAGACCGCCCTTTCGAGTAGCTCCTCCGCGACCTTACCGGCTTCGGCCTTCGGCCTCCTCTTCCGTCTCACGCCAGATTCTCGTGGTGCAAACCAATAAACCGTCCGTGGGGGACTGCGGCATATGAAGCTCAGCCTCGTAATCGCCGAATCTGCGCTCGAACTGGTCCCCGAGGAGATCAGACTCTCTCCCGCTGTCGTCAACGATGCGAAACGGAGGGAAAGGGACCCCTCGAAGATACTGCTGGACAGGAGCCTTCACCACGCAGCGATGGTCAGGCTGAAGGAAGACTACAAGCGTGGGAGGCCCGACATCGTCTTCATGACTCTGCTCAGCGTCACCGGGACGCCGCTCTACGAAGAGGGTTCCGTCAAGGTCTACGTGCACACACGAGGGGATGTGGTGCTGGAGATAGCGGAGAGGACCAGACTCCCTAAGAGCTACTTCAGGTTCAGGAACCTGGTGGAGAAGCACCTCTCGGAAGGGTCAAGCAATGAACTGATCAGGGTACGCGAGTTGAACATCCGTGAACTCCTGCGGAAGGTAATCAAGCCGGACTTCGTGGCAGGGCTTTCCACCCAAGGTAAGAGCGAAACCCTCGAGGACCTCGCGGAGACGTTGGTGGGGAGAACAAATCCCTGCGTAGTGATCGGCGGGTTTCCGCACGGCCATTTTTCCGCGGGCACACTCGCTGTCCTAGATGAACTCGTGAGGATCCATTCCAGAGCCCTCGATGCGCATGTAGTGGCTTCGAGAGCCGTTTACGAGGTCGAGAAAAGACTGATGCGAGCCGATGCCTAGTGCTCAGCCTCCGATTCATCGGAGGGAAAGGCCGCGCCACCTCATCAACATTTTATACGCTGTCGAACGAGACTCGAGAGCCTGTGAGCGGTCGTCGTCCAGTCTGGATCTCTGAATCCACGGAGAGGACACTCTAGGACATCAGCCCTCCACGAACTTTCGAGGTGAGCTGGTAACCCGGGTTCAAATCCCGGCGACCGCATACTTTTGAACCCAATCTTGTAGGGTGGCCTGCGGCAGCTCAGGGGATTAAGGTGGAGTCGCTCGAGTACTCTATGGACGGCGATGTAGACCTGCATGGCTTCCTGAACCTCTCCAAAGAGATGCGCCCGGGCTTTCAAGGAATCAGGGTGAGGGCGAGAGTGAAAGCGGAAGCACCCGGAGCGAAGATCCAGGAACTTCTGGAGTACGCTGCGAAGACCTCACCGGTGATGGACTACCTCAGGAACCCCGTGTCTGTGTCGGTCGAACTTACGGAGTAGTCGGGAAGCTGGGTCCGAACGCACCCGGCCTTTCCCACCACCTCCTTTTTGATTACTCGCGCCCGAGGCCAGTCCGGGCTTGGATTCCGAATTGATTTGTTCAGAGGTCAAGCGTCATCGGGTTTGTACATTACGGGCGGCCGGCTCTCGTCCATCCTATATGCAGGACCGCAACTAGGTCGTCCGTGGTAACCAGCGAAGACAGGCATGGCGCTCTCGTAGACGTCATACACTTCGCAGACCCCTGGTGCTGGTGGAGCTGGGGGCTCGAGCCCGTCCTCAGCAGGTTGAAGGAAGTCTACGGGGACCAGGTTAACGTTGTCTACAAGATGGGGGGCATCACCGACGACGTGTCCGAGTGGAGGAGAGAATACGACGTCGTCGATGATCAGGCGCTGAAGGCGTGGGTAGCGGAAAGCACTTCGCTGACGGGGATGCCCGCGGACAACGAATACTACCTCAAATCTGGGGTGAAGACGACCTGGCCTGCCTGCATAGCGTTCAAGGCGGCCCAACTTCAGGGAGAGGTGGTCGCCGAGCGGTTCCTACGGAGATTGATGGAAGTTATCGCACTGGATGCCAAGGACGTTTCCAGCGAGGAGTCTCTCGTAGAAGTTGGGAAAGAAGTGGGCTTGGACCCGGCCCGACTTGGTCGCGACATCAGGTCCGGTAAAGCGAAGTCCCTCTTCGAGCATGACAAGGTGGAGATGAACGTCAATTTCCTCACGCTGCTCTACGCGAACAGACGGACAGGCAAGGCGCTGGCCGTCAGCAACGTCTTCGAAGCCGGTCAGCATGAGACAACGGTGGAGAAGGTGGCGGGAGTCAAATTAGAAAAAAGAGTTCCTGTCGATATACTTGAGTACTTTGAGCGACACGAGGGAGCAACAATCTTTCCGAGAGAGCTGACTGAGGTTTTCGGGATTTCTCCGTTTGAGGTAGAAGGGCGGATGAAAATCCTGGCAGCGGGCGGGCTGGTCGAACGCCGTGAATTCGCTTTCGGCGCCACAGGGTGGAAGTACAATCCTGGACCAACGAAATCAAGGATGAGCCTAGAACAGGCAAAGGCCTCCCACGTTGCCGGCTTCTCTCAGCAGGAATCTCACGATAAGATGAATGAAATAATCACGAACGCTGTGAAGGGCCTTTACACTCAGGTTGCGACCAATCCTCAGAAGAAGTACCACTTCCCCCTCGGAAGGGAGGCGCTACGGTTCGTGGGCTATTCAGAGGAGATCGAGAAGATTCCCGAAGCCGCACTCGAATCATTCGCAGGAGTAGGTTATCCACACGCCGCGAGGGCAATCAGACCTGGAGACACTGTGTTGGACATTGGCTCCGGTTCGGGAACCGACGTCCTGTTTTCTGCGCTCCGGACAGGGCCGAAAGGTAAGGTCTTCGGCCTAGACATCACCGACGCCATGATAGAGAAGGCTAGAGCAAACATCCAAAAGATGGGAGCGAATAACGTAAAGATACTAAAGGGAGACGCCACCAGAATCCCCTTGGACGACGCCAGCGT
>VBPP01000177.1 GCA_005877365.1 Nitrososphaerota archaeon | reverse complement strand
TCGGCAATCCGTTGCTCAACGAACTGAGCCCCGGCTTTCCTCGATTGAGAGGGGGGAAACTTCAGGTGCCGGAGGGAAATGGACTGGGTATCGAGGTCGACATGAGATTCGTCAAGAAGAACCTCGAGGGCTAGTTTCTAGATGTAGTCCGCCAGGTCGTCGATGTTGCTGACAGTGCTCGAGGGCTTGATCCTTCCTCCTACTCCGTCACCCTTATCGACGCCAGTCAGGACGAGAATCGAGTCCACCCCCGCCTTCCTCGCCCCCACGATGTCCGTCTCGACTTGGTCCCCTATCATGACGGCGTCCCTCTTGTCGCAATTTGCCTTTCTCAGGGCTATCTGAAACATCAGCGGCGACGGCTTCCCGATTACTGTGGCCCTCCTCCCCGTGGCGTATTCTAGGGCCTTGACTATCGGCCCGACGGCGATCGCGGGACCATACTTGTACATGTAGACCCTCGCGGAATGGCTTGCCACGATATCGGCCCCATTGCCAACGACCTTGGCCGCTCTGTCGAGCTTGGAGTACGTGAGGTGCCTGTCAAGACCGAGGATTACGACGTCGGCGTGGGCGCTCAGAGTTCTTTTGAGACCCGCTTTGATCAGCTCCTCATCCAACCCCTTCTCACCGATCAGGTAGTAGGTGGCCCTTCCGTAGGTCTTCGCGACGTACTCCGCCGTCAGCGCGCCGCTCGTAAGGATCTCTTCACCCTTCACTGGTATGTCGAAATTCACGAGGTTCGAGCGAATCGTGGTCACGGTATCTGTGGAGTTGTTGGTGAGGATGAAGAGCCTCTTCCCTCTCTCCCTTATTCGCCTTATGACCCTCGTGCCTCCTATCTTGATGGGGTTCTCCTTCCCCCTGTAGAAAACACCGTCAAGGTCGAAGAGAAAGAGCTTCTTTCCGGTTAGGTCGATCATCATTCTCCCCTGCTCACCGTGACTTGCCGATCCTTCGTTTCGACGGTGACGAGGTCGCCAGTGCGGACGACTTCAGCCATCGTGGAGGGAAAATCTGCCATCACGGGGATTCTCCTTCCGTAGAGCATCTCTCCCAGTACCGCGCCCGTTACGACCATCGTCTCCGCTGTCTGCGTGAGGACTGCGGCAGGCCCGTTGCCCACCCTAACGGTCTCGAGAAACCAAGCTGCTCCGGTGGTCGACCCCTTGCCGAAGGGGAAGAAGAGAACCTTCTCCCTGACGCTCTCGCCCAGCAGGTCGCTCCTGACGTCTGTCACCACACCCGTGCTCGGCTCGACGCCGTGGGCGAAGGTGAAGGCTCTTCTCGAAACGAGTGCTTCGCCCTTCGCCCTTCCTTCGAGCAATACTCTTCCCTTGAAGTAGAGTACCTTCGTCAACTCGTTACCTCCTCCACTATCTCCGCGATCTGCTTGTACCGGATCTTGACCTCGCCTTCCGAGGAGACGATCTCGGCCAATTTCGCCGAATTTGTCATCACCACATCGAAGCCGAGCTTCTTGAGCGGCGATATCTCGGCGTCGGTGGAGTGGGTCAGCCTCGCTCCGGAGCGTTCGATATCTAGCATGATCCCCGAGCGCTTCACGAAGTCGAAGGCCTGCGACGATGTATAAGCGTACATCCGCGTTCCCCCCTTCAGCTTCTTGCCATCAAGGAGCTTCGCGAGCTGTCCCAACTCGCTGGCAGAGAGGTGCGGTACACCGAGAGCGACGAGGTCGGGCTTCTCCTCCGACTGGTTCAGGTCGGCTTCAACCTCGTCGAGTTCTTTCCTCCCGACGTCGAGAGTCTCCACCCTCTCCCCCCCGGAAGCGGATTTCAGGGACTCAGAGCCCGGTGTGATTCCCACGTAGTGGATCATCGTCACAGGCCCTCCAGCCGCGGCGGCGGCCCCCAGGTGCTTCAGCTCGTCCGAGGAGACGTTCCTGGGGAGGCCGTCCAGCCCCGGGACCCTCGACCCCGCGTGCCTCCCGATGTAGTATCCGAGACTCCGGTAGTCGAGGTCGGTAGGTCTATCGATCGTGGACCGGAACGCGACCTGGGCGCGCCTGTTCTCGTCAAGCAGCATTCCGAATCGGGGCGTCAATCCCGTTATCGCGCAAGCGATGTCCAGACCGGAGGTTATCTTGTTCGTCCTACAACCGATCAGGGAGTTCGCGAAGACGACGGAGTTGGATTCCGCCCACGCCACGGTTTCCCCTGCCTTGGGGAAGTTGCAGACCTGGTACTGGGCGCACGACCAGCAAGGTATGCCGCCCAGCCTTGCGAACGCTGCGCACAACCTGAACTGCTTCTCCGCGTACTCCTCGGGGATTCCGAAGCTCTTCCAGTTCTCGAGGTCCACGCTGGCCGGGTCTACCGTAGTCGGGACAGCGAATCTCCCACCGGAGGAAGAAAACTTCTCGAGCACCTCGATTCCGGCCTCGTGAAGGCTGCTGTAGTGAGCCAGTACGTGTGCAGACTTGATGGGGACGAGAGAGTCGGCACCGAGAGCCTCGCCGACCTTCGCGAGAATCGTCATCGCGAGTTCCTTCGCTTCGCCTCTCTCTCCCGAAAGAGTTCTCTCCTGCTCCGGCGACAGGTACATCTGTAGTTAGAGCGCCCCGACATATTCTTAAAAGCAGTTGCGAGAAATGACCATCGATGACCTTCTCTTACTATCTCCCGACCAAGATTCTCTTCGGATTCGGCGCGCTCAAAGGGCTAAGAGAGGAAGTCGAGAATCTCGGGGCAGGGAAGGCGCTTCTGGTGACGGATAAGGTGATGGAGAAGACTGGAATCGTCTCGAAGGTCAGCGCCCACCTCGATGGGCTCGGTTACGATACTTTCGACGACGTGGAGCCGGAACCAAGGGTCGAGGTCGCGGAGGCGGTCGCTCGGAAGGTGAGGAGCTCACCCTACGACCTGGTCTTGGGGCTGGGTGGAGGGAGTTCGCTCGATATGGCGAAGCTCGCTGCTGGCTTGGCGACGAACGAAGGAGAGGTGAGAAGCTTCGTGGGGACAGGACTCCTCAGGCGGAAGGCACTTCCCACGATAATGCTCCCGACGACCGCGGGGACGGGAGCCGAGTTAACCGTCACGTCGATGGTTACGGTCGAAGGCCACAAGCGCTGGATAAACAGCCCCATCCTCATGCCGACGGTGGCGCTCGTCGACCCGGAACTCACGATGACGATGCCTCAAAGCGTTACGGCCGCCACGGGGCTGGACGCCCTCTGTCACAACACCGAAGCATACCTTTCGGCGTCAGCGAACGTGATCACCGATTCGGCGGCCCTCGAGGGGGTCAGGCTGATAGTCGACAACCTTGAGAAGGCATACACGAACGGCTCGGAGAGGCCCTCAAGAGAGGCCATGAGTTTGGGGGCACTTCTCGGCGGGATTGCACTGGCCGCAAGGATGGTCTACGGACACTCAGTGGGCTACACGGTGGGGACGAGGTTCAACCTGCCACACGGAGTTTCCTGCGGGATCCCCCTCCCCTACATAATCTCGAATTACGCCCTCGCCTGCGCACCCAAGATGAGAAGGA
>VBPP01000176.1 GCA_005877365.1 Nitrososphaerota archaeon | reverse complement strand
CACATCTCCAGCTTCGCAGCACCATCACCGCTAGCCGACGACAAGTCGTCCACGACCAAGACTTCGACGAGCGAAACCGAGCACGGAAACGACCAAGTCAGCGAGACCACCCATACAGGCGAGAACGAAGGGGAACACACCCTGCAGTTCAAGCTCGTAGCCGTGGGCACCGCTGCTGGGAAGGGTGACACCGAGGTGCAGATCCGGGGCACCGACATCCGAGTCGATCTCCAGGTCGAGCAAGCGCCAAAGAGCGCCAGCTACAGCGTAACGCTGATAGCCTCCCCGACTTCCGGCTTCACCATCAGCTCGGCTTCCTGCACAGGGTCGATAGGCACTCTGATGACGAGCGACGAAGGTGAGGCGGAGGCCAAGCTTAAGACGAGTCTTTCCCCAGGCACCTACTTCCTGGCAGTGCTTCTCTGCATCGGTGGAAATCCGATGCTGACGTCTGACCCAGCCAACCAGAAAGCGATAATCTCGCCGGCTACGACTACAGAGAGCGAGACAAGTGAGACAGACGAGGTCAACGCCAAGCAGGAGGACCAGAAGGACCAGGACGACATAAAGAGCGCAAAGGATAGCAAGGAGATCCCATCGGTAGTGGAGGTATCGAGCACGGAAGCCACCATCACACAGCTTGATTCCAAGTTCAGCGTCTCCGTCAGCAGACCAGGCGACAACTCCCTCAGCGTGTCGATTGCAGGGGCAAACATCACAGGACCGAGGGTGCTCCTCATCAACCTCGCGAAGGATGCCGGAGCACTGTCGTCTCTTGCGTCGCTGAGAGTCACCTACGACGGGAACAAGATCAGCCAGGCCTCATCGCTCTCGCAAGTCTTGAGCGGGACATCGACGAGCCCACCAAGCTACGTAGTCTTGGCCACCTCGAGCGGTGTTCAGCTTCTCGTCTTCATTCCACACTTCTCCTCACACCTGATCGAGCTGCTGGCTTCGCCCGCACCATTGGGCACATTCATCGCACAAGCGCCCCTGTTGCTTGCCGGATTCGCCGCTGTGGCTGCTGTCGCGGCAGCCCTGTTCATGAGGAGAAAGAGATTCGCTGCTCCTGCAGCCCTCTAGCTCCCCATCCACCTCTTTTTTCTCAGTCACACCCCGCGGTTCTTGTTTTAGGTCGCATCCCAGATGCGCCTTCATGCGCAGCCTCAACAATTCGCCATCAATCCGGAAACTAAGAAGAGGATTTGGAGCCGAGGGAGAGAGCGCAAGAGGCTCACGAATCGGGGCTGCCCTCACATGAGTGTCACAGGCTGCTGTTTCTGCAATTCCGCCAGCACAGCGTGGCCTGTAAGCCTTCAGGCGGGACCAGGCGACGGGATCGCCAAAAAATGGTCATTGGCACACTGGCTAGACGCCGACCGCCTTTCTCACTTGAGCAGCGGCGCTAAGAGTGCCGTGTGGCAGCGCCGTGCGGGCGGGCGGGCGGGCGGGCGGGCGCGGGCGGGAACTTCGAGTTACCCTGATTCGCCTCCGTCGACGATTCACGGAGTGAAGGGGGGGTGTGAGAATTACTAGCCCTCTCCAAAAGAGGAGAAGGTACGCCAGCGAGAATTGCGATAAATTTTGGCATCTTGGCGAGCTTTCGAAAAGAAATGCCGTTTGTGGAACTGGCTTACAGAGGCATCGTCCTGCATGCCTAAAGGTTGGTTAAGGCCATAAAGAAATCGCATGACCAACAGAATAGATGTGGCGGAAAATCAGGAGAAGACAAATTCTCCTCAGGAAATCAGTGGTGTAGCCAGCGCGAGGCGCATGACAACGGAGAGATCAACGAGCAAGAGGAAGTTCCTAAAGTATGCCTTGCTGGCCGGCGGTGCTGCAACCCTTGCACTTGCGTGGCCCCGAGGCGTGAATGCAAGCTCCCTTGACAAGTCTTCAACCTCCCTTGTCAGTTCAAAGGCGAGCGGCAGGCAGTCAACGTTGAAACTATCCAGGGTTTTCCAATTCAAAGACCGAAAAACAGGGGCACCTCAGATCTCAGCCTTCCCCGAGACTGATCCGCAGGGGGAGACCCCACTGGAAATACGCATGAAGCACTTCACGGAGATAGAAAACTTCAGCTTCATGGGGTTCGTTCTCGCACACGAGACCGGTGGAACCTATCCTAAGCCGATTTCGACAATAACAGGTCTGAAAGTCCCGGACAACGAATTTCAAAAATTGGTTGACTTGGCACAGACCGAGAGAGTGAACGACGAGCAGTTGGGAGATACACTGCTCGACGTGGGAATCAACTGGGAGCACTTCGTTGCATCAAACAACGATCAACTCATCCCCGCCGAGCCGACGAAGATAAAGGACCCAGTAATGCAAGCGAAGATCGACTCGCTCGACCAAATCACAGAAGCATTGGTTGCGGAGGTCAACCTCCGTAGCATCCACGAGAGAAGGGAATCCAGAGAAGGCGGAAGTCACAGAAGCTAAGGCTCATTAGACCGAGTTCCTGAGAAGAGGATTTTCTCTTACTACTATTTTCAGAGAATCAATCTGATGGGTCGTCAATCGGGGCTGCCATCAATTAGGTCTCGAAGGCTCTGTTTCCGCCGTATGGGCAGCGCAGCTGGGCTGTAAGCTTCACGAGGCGCGAGGTTGCGAGAGAATCCGCAAAAAAAATCGTCGGTGGCACACTGGCTAGACGCCGACTGCCTTTCTTACATCGGCAGCGGTGTTAAAGGTGCCGTGCGGCAGCGCCTTTGCGAACCAGTCCTTTTCCCCCTTGCTGAATTCAGACATGCCGCTGCATGCCGTCATTATGTCGCTGCAGGAGGCGGGATACATCACGTCATCACCTATGTGTGCCGAATACTTCTTCTTCAGGGCGGTGGTTAATTCCACGAGTCGCCTCTCGGCCATCGCTATTTAAGAATTCGACCGGGTCGATTCGTCGAAAGTCTGTTCAGAACGGTTCGTTTCATAAGGTGATTTTTCGGCTCGAAGAATCCTCCGCCATTCTGGAATATTATTCTTCAGAGTGCCTTCCCAACTCTGATTAGCTTCGCGGCAATTCATGGCCGGGAAGAGTGGCACGAAGCGATATTCACGGGTATGCCCGGCTTCATCAGTGAACGAAATCTGTATCACGGGTTCACAACCGCTTTATCCTCGCATGGAGCAACTCGACACTTGAGGCTTGTTGTATTTCCCTGGTCTGACTGACGGATTCATCGCATGGGTGAGACAGGATCATCCTCTACCTATCAAGGGAGCAGTGAAGAGGTTTTGGATTCACTGTCCGCGCTGCACTGGTAAGGAAGAGAAGTGCGATTTCGGCAAGGGCGACGGACTTACGGAGCGGGGGGCGCTTGAAGCTGCCTACGAGCACGTGCAGAGAAAACACCCCTTGATACAGCTGCTGACGATCGAGATGCTGCAGACGCCGCCTCGCCCGATGAAACTGTCGACCGCGGAAAAGCGCACTCTACGATAAAGCACTCGCCTCCGGAATCAAGGGTTCGTCGGTAATTGAGGTCAACGTAGTCGGGGATAGCAGGGGTTGGGCTCTTCCACCGGTAGAGCGTTTTTGGCATTGTAGCTGACGGGCTAGGGCGCGTACGTCGCGAGCTGCCTTGCGCATGAGATAAGGAAGCCTTCAGACAATTTTTGACACGTCCAGTGGAATACTTTCTTCCTGACGAATGTATCGAAGATTCTCGCATAGATACTTATAGCTCATTCACTATTCTGATACAGAGCGAGGGAATCCGGAATG
>VBPP01000175.1:3658-4924 GCA_005877365.1 Nitrososphaerota archaeon | reverse complement strand
GGTGTTCTGCGAATCTGCATTCGCGTACGAGAAGTATGCTTCGTGACCGACGAAATCCTTAGTGTACTTGGCGTTGCCCCAGCTGTCATAATTGGTCACGGAGGAAGCCGAGACGGTCAGGGGTACGGTGGTCGCAGTGTAGAGGTTGCTGACCTCGTTAGAGGAGAGGGCATGGTCGTAGATGCGGACATCGTCAATTTTCCCGTTGAAGTAGTACAGATTGTCAGCCCTCCTTCCAATGTCAAGCTCCGCGCTGCCAGCCGTCGCCGTGCCGGAGGAGGTGGCGGACCCATCGGAGACACCATTCGCGTAGACTCTGCATGTAGTTCCGGAGGCGCTGTAGGTTCCAGCGACGAACACCCAACTGCTAGCGGAGAGGGTGGTCGCTCCGGTCGCAGCGCAGACGTTAGCTCCCGCTGGTGTCCAGACATTCAGGGTTAGTTTGGCCGCTGCAGAAACGAAGAGTGCGTACTCATATGCGCTAGTCGTTCCCTTGCCGACTATGACCATCTGAGAGCCTGTTGAAGCCAGGTTAATCCATGCGCTGATTGACATCTGCCCGCTCGCTCCAGCCTCGGGGCTGAGAGAAGATGAACTGGGCACGCTGACGTACTGGCTGCTCGCGCTGGCAAAGCTCAAGCAGCTCCCATACTTGCAATTCGTTCCTGTCTGCCTTGTCGGGCCGTTCGTCAGCGTCCCAGCATTCCAATTCCCACTCAAGTCGGAGGTGGTCGTGCCCAAGTTTTCGTCGAGCGGCCAGTAACCGCCCATTCCACACGCTGGGGTGGAGGAGATCTTGGTTTTGTTGATGCGTCCCGAGGTATCGTAATCGTACTCTGTTGCCCTAATGACCGCGCCAGTTGAATCCTGGTCACACTGGTACATGAGTTTCTTCGAATTCTGGAAAATGAAGCTCTTGTAACCACGTGTGGCGGAGCCATCCGAGACAGTTGTGGTTGACAAGGTGACGTTGCCATTCAATACTTTGTAGGAGATACTGGAACTCTGGCTCAGGGCTGTGGATGAGTAGTAGATATTACGTGATGTTACGTAGTACGTCTTGACCTCCGTCCCCACCGGTGCGTTTCCGTAAGCGTACGTAGTCTTGCCCCCGGTCGGGTAGAGAACGGCGCTGATCAACCAGCTGTTAATCCCGGTGTTGTACTGGTACGTCGTCACCCTGTTAAGAGGGTCGGTCACGGAGACCAAGTCGTTGACGGAGTAGCCGTAGGTCCAGGTTCGGCCCCCGGAGGTGATCGATGTGAG
>VBPP01000175.1:0-3572 GCA_005877365.1 Nitrososphaerota archaeon | reverse complement strand
CTGGTGTAAAGAGTGTAGCCATTCCCGTTGTTCACAAGTTTGAAGTCGACGGCTCCGTGATACTCGAAAGTGCTGCCGACCCAGGAGTAGGGATATGCTTGCCCGTTCAGTAGGTGGAGGTAGTTGGTGCCAAGCCACGGGAAGTTCAGGGACCAACCGTAACCGATGTTAGAAAGAGTGTAGTTGTCATATATGTAAGGTGAAGATGAATAGTGGAATGCGTAGGGCGTTGAGAAGGCTCGGGCTACGTCAAGATCGAGCCCCCTCCCTGGCAAGTACAGATCATCCTGCTTGATGCTCAACAAGCCATTCCCAGGCGAGACGTACTCCACAAGGTGGTCAAAGTAGGCTTCATAGGGAGAGAGACCGGGTTTGCTCCAAGAGTTTGAAGAGAGTGCAGCCTGAGGTATGGTTACGGGGAATGAAGCGAATCTGATATTGAAAGGTGAGTTTAACCCGCTTACCCATTCGGCAAAGGCCATGTTCGTGGTCTTGTAAGGAGATGAAATGGAAGTAACGCTGGTCTCGGAGGAACTCAGCGTCGTAATCGATGACCAAGAACTCCCCAGGTTGGAGCTGGTAACGTATTTCACATTCGAGCCTCCGCCATAAATGATTACCAATGTCGTAGAACCACTTACGGAAATTCCTACCGAAGGGGTCGACACGCTACTGTCAATCGTCGTGGCAGACGACCAAGAGCCAGAAGAAAATGACAGGAAACTGCAGAAGTTGCTTGCACCGGCGACCAACTGCCAAGACCAGAACCACTCCAGGTTGTAGCATAGAGCGGGGTGGTATTCCAAGAGCCACAAACTAATCCCATCTTTCCAGACGTTAGCGGAACTAGCACGTTGTCGTAATTGAGACAAGAGGGCAATCCTATGTAATACCAACTTCCAGACGTTGCGCTTTTCTTGGCATAAACACCGTAGATGCTCATGTCGGTCCAGAAGATTCCGCCCGTTGAGTTAACAGCGATGGTAGGCCCCAAAATGTTCACGCCCGCAGGGCCCCCATCTTGCGTATCATCAATGCTCCAACTTATCGTCCCATCGCCGTTTAACGTTCCGTAACGCCACCAGAGTTTCCTTGTTGTCGGGTCATCGGCCTGATAGTAGACCGTCGTTCCATCGCACCATATCGCATAATGGACCATGCCAGAGCCGGCAATCCACGTTGCGCGGGTTGCCGAAGACCAAGAAGCGCCATCAGAACTAGACGCCCACCACAGACCTGACGGCGAGGTTTGGGTGAACCAGAGCCAATATCTTCCATTTGAATAGCACGCTTTCATATTATGAGATTCTAATGTGGCGAACTGTGAGTCTGAAGTCGCAGCCGTCACTGGGTCGATCACAAAGTCTGCACCAACCGAGTATGTCAACGTCTGCGACTTGCCCTCGAAGCTCGGGTTCATCGAAAGACTGTCGGTCCAATCGAACCCTAACCTCACGCTCGACTTGTTCCCAAACCACGCCCGGCCCGATGCGATTGAGATGGGGGATTTGTTAAACGGAAGAGAGATCATCCCGCTCCCTCTTGACCCCCAGTTTGATCGGCCTGAGATTGTAATCTTCAAGCCGGCTGGTTGGCAAAACTGGTGTCTGATTGAGTAAAAAACTGAAATGTTCGCTGCGGTCTGCGAACCGAGAATCAACAGGTAGTTCTGGATAGCCACCGTGCTGTTGGCTCGCAAGGCGGTTACGACCGTTCCTGAAGGAAGGCCTTGCAGCCGCTTTACAGCGAAACTATTCCCTCGATCATCCTGAGCAACAAAGGTGCCATTAGGATAGAAGGTGTAGGTGTGCTTGATAGACGATGAGGAGGCTTTTCCCATGAAGAGAAGTGTGGGAATGCTGACGCCGATAGTCCAGTTGCTCGCCCTTGATAAGAGAGGTTCTTTCGGGAGCTGCGGATAGGTGCACTGTTGCGATTGAGTCTGATTCCAGGTGTTCCGGTAGCTCACAGTCCCCGGCGGAAGCGGTTGTTCCGGGTTCTGTGGGGCTGTCGGTGCCTGAGGCGGATTCGCTGCGGGTTGAGGGTTCCCTGGTAGAGCGATGAAGAGGGAAGGCTGTGCGAAGAGTAGAAGGAAGAGGAGACGGACACCTCTTTGCAGAGATTCCTACCTCATTCTCCCCATAAGACTTTTCCATATAAATGTAGTAGTATCTTCATGGTTATGTAGTATCAACCCCGGATACGGCGTCCCGCTTGGAGAAACGAGGAATGAGACGAAAATAGGTCTTTGTCGAAGTCCGATTCGGCTTCTGCTATGTCTTAAATAATTCTTCACGGGCTCGTCGGCCGCAATGGCCGTGGTCAGCTGCATCTGGTGCGCCAATCCGATCGATGAGGATGACCAGCTGCAGCTGGTTTACACGACCTGTCGGGATTGTCTCGTGCCACTCCCGACGGAGTGAAGGAAGGGTAATTCCGCTGCTTCGACGTCGAACTAGTCCATAGCGCCATCTCACAAAGCCTTTTCAACGAAAATCGGCTATCCTGACAGGTGGTACTCCAGGTCGAGCTCGGGACGCTTCAACTTCCACTTCTGATCGTTGAGCTCTTCCTCCTCGTGGCCACGGTCTCTCTTCTCGTACTTAACAGAAGGGAACAGAAGGCGAGAGAGAAGATGATTGACCATTTCTCTTCGGTCGCGGATGTCATAACGAGGCAGGAGTACTTCGTTGCGGTGGTCGATGCGATTCAGCGAGGGGAGAGGACCCTCTGCGGGAGTGTGAGTGGAAGTCCACCGACCCACGAGGAGGGTGAAGTGATTCAGCAGATTTTAGACGCGATTTCGGATGCGGCCAGAAGAGGCGTGAAGATGCGATACCTTCTACCTCTCGCGCCCGACCGTCTCCAGATGGGGAAGAGGTACAAGCTGAGCGGGGCGGAGGTGAAATTTCACCCATCTCTCCTGATCAGCGATATGAGATACATGCTGGTTGACGACAGACTCGTCTTGGTCGGGGTGCCGGAGAGAAAGGGGAGGAATGAACCGACGCGGAAGGGTTTCACGATTCCCTCGGAGAGCGTGGCTCATCTCTTCAAGACCCAGTTTGAGGCAGAGTGGTCGTCGAAGGAGGCTAAAGGCTACCAGGAGTATCTCGGGCAGCTCGTGACTCAGGCTAGGGTGTCGAATCCGAGCGTCTCGGTAGATCTCATGGCGGGGAACTTGGGTGTGGATAGGGAGGACGTGGAAGCGGTCGCAAGGTCTACCGCGTGAATCAAGGAGTTCGTACCACGGCTCGTGAAGGGAGCCTCGGGAGGGCATCTCGTGCTGTCCCATTTCGATCCCTCGATCTCGTGCTTACAAGGCACGTGCTTTACCAGGCTAAGCTACCGAGGCTCTGCCCCTGCTCGCGTCAGCGACGTCTTATCTCCTTTGTTCCTTCAGATTCGTCAGGACGTCTCTAGAGATCGCACCCAAGAGCGATGCGTACTCTTCATCGCTGAATGCGACAGTATCCAGTCTCTTTGATTCTGAAGCAATCTTGTAGCTAAGAAGATGATAGCAGAGTTCGGCCCCGCCTCCCAGGACCTTGAAGAAGAAGTTGCTGCAGGAG
>VBPP01000174.1 GCA_005877365.1 Nitrososphaerota archaeon | reverse complement strand
CGAGGGGTTCTCTTCGTTCAGCTGGTTCATGCTTCCCGTCGACTCCTCCTTCCTGGGGGTCGCCCACTCACATCCCTCCGGCAACGCAACGCCTTCTGAGCAGGACCTGCTTCACCTCGCTGGGAGGATAATGGTGATCCTCGGCTATCCCTACGGCGATTCGTCTTCTCTGCGTGTCTACGACTCAAGGGGGAGGGAGTTGCCTTTCGAGGTGGAATAGTGAGGCCCCTCCGCTCTCTCGCCCCCCTCCTTCTGATCTCCCTCCTGCTGCTTGCACCCCTCCCCCCCGCGGCCGGCCAGGCCGCCAACACTCGGCCGGCGAAGGGTCAGCTCGCCGTCATCGTCCTCCCGGTCGAGTTCACCGACTTCTTGCACACGGAGAGCATTCAGGCTCTCAACCAGACGATTGCCCAGGTCGCGCAGTACTACTCCGCCGCCTCCTTCGGGAAGGCGGTCATACACGCGACGGTCTTTCCGGGATGGGTCCTCCTCTCCCACCCCGTGGCCTACTATGGCGCTGACAACGCCGTGGGTGACGACGCCGCCGGGAACCCGAGCGGGTCGGAGCGGCTGATAGTCGATGCCGTCTCCGCCGCACGGTCGAGTGCCGACCTCAGCCCGTACGCTTTCGTTGTCGTCGTCCACGCCGGTGCCGACCAGGCGACGGCCGCCCCGATTGAAAAGTCGCCGCTCATCTGGTCGAGAACTTGGATAGGGAGGACCTTTCTCCCGGCCGGCTCCGATGCGGGCTCGATCGTCTCAGAGTTCAGTCCCTACGGCGTGTGGGCCCACGAACTCGGCCATCAGACCGGGCACCTCCCCGACATGTACGACCTGCCCGACTCTTCACTGCACTTCATGGGAACGTGGTCGCTGATGGACATAGGAGCCTACCTCGGTCAGCCGCTCGGCAACCACCCCGGTCTCTTCGACGCTTGGAGTAGGGCGTCTCTCGGGTGGATCGCCCCGACTGTTGTGGGGAGCGGCGACTACAACCTCATCCCCGCGGAGACGCCGCCCTCGAGCTCCGCCCAGGGCTGCTGCTACGCCCTCGAGATCCACATCGATTCAGCCTCGTACTATCTGGTCGAGCTTCGCCTGAGGGAAGGGATCGATTCGGCCCAGCGAACCCAGGGGGTCCTCGTCTATCTGTATAACGCATCGGCCAGGCAGGGGCAGATCAGGGTAGTCGACGTTCACGTCCCGACCGCGCCGGTTAGAGGCGACCTCTCCGACGCCGCCCTCAAGGTCGGAGAGGCCTTCTCCGACATAAAGCACAAGATCGTCATCTCGGTCACCTCCTCCTCGTCAACGGGATACGCCGTGCACGTCAGCTCCCAGCAAACGTATTCACTCTCGGTGATACTGCCGGCATCGGTGAACGTGCTAACCAAACAGGAATTCTACGTCGTGCTCAACCCGCCGATCGGCGGCCTCAAGCTTCAGGTCTTCCTCGACGAGTCAACCCGATCGGTAGCCTCCCGAAACACCACCACCGAGCCGAGATACAACTTCACCCTCTACCTTCCTCCGGGGATGCAGGGACTCCACAACCTCACGGCCGACCTGTCCGACTCGGCGGGAAAGAGGCTCGCCTCCTCGACCGTAGAATTCGCCGCCGTCGTCCCCCTCTGGCTCACCCTGATCCAGCCGACCGCGCTGTACGCCTACATCGCGCTGGCCGTCCTCGTCATCTTTGTGATCGCTGTCGCTTCGAGTTATCGAAGAAGAAAGCGGAGGGGGGAGGGCCTGGCACAATCGACGGGCGTCGGCTGACTGATTCGCTCATCAATTCTTTCTCGGTCTTGCGTCAGGGTTAAATACCGTTAGCCGACGAACTGCCGTCGGTGAACTCGGATTTCGTACAATAAGGGGCAGACGTGGGGGGCGCTCAAGAAGGCCTGGCGGGGATACAAGGTGGCCAAGGTTCAGAATAACAAGGAGGACATGAAGAAGTACGCCGAGAGGATCAGGACGCTTCAGAAGGATCTCGGTCTCACTCAGGCCAAGTTCCCCGACTTGGGCATGATGTAGAGGGCGCTGCGACCCCTTCGTCTATCTCTGGATTTCAGAGTAGTTGCTGACTATCATGTTCCTCAGCTCCTGAGCCTGCTGGAGGGTGAAGTCCGGCTCGGTGGAGACGAGGAGGAGCTTGTTTCCTATGTTGAAGGTGAGTATGTTCACCTTCTCGCGCTTTATGAACGTGAACTGGGTCTTCCCGAAGTAGCGGTCCCAGGTCTTGTCGGTGCTGAGTTGGATCGTGACGGTCGCGATGAGGCGGAGGTCCTCGCTCTGAGGCTCGAGGGAGGGCACGCCTCGCCTCATTCCTCCCGAGATCAGTCTCCCGCTCTCGTCGAGGATGGCAGCATACCTGACCCTCCTATCGAACTTGAAGATGTCGTTGCCTATCTTGTCTACTTGTGGCTGAAACAGACTCCCCACCTGCTGTCTCTGATATACTGTCTTACTATAAAAAGAGTACCGAAGGCGAGCGCTTCTTTTTGATGAACTTGTGCACTCCATTTGACTCGGGCGCAGAAGAGGCTGGGAAGGGTCAAACAGGGCAGTGCATAGGAATTGGCTCTCGAAATTGCCACGATACTACTCGGCGCCGGCTTCGGCGCAGCGATAGTACTCTTCGCCGCGCCGCGAGGATACCTCGGACATTCGCGTCGCAGGACAGCTTCGACAACCGTAGCACTCAGTTCAACTGGTTCGGAGCAGTTCTCCACAACCAACACAACCACTCCATCTCTACCAGCAGAGAGAACTGCTCCGCCACCTGCCCCCTCAGCGTACGAGACGGTTCAACCAAAGTCAACCCCGCCAACCCCGGTCCCAGCATCCAAGGTGGTTTCATTCGGCGGGTCCACTTCGACAAAGCTGCAAAGGTACAAGCGGAGAAGCACCCCCGTCCGAGCATCCTCGAGAACGGCAGTCAACAAGAACAAGCGTCGTCAGTAACAGCGTGGGTCGGGCATCAACAAGCCCTTAAACCCACGCCGGTCCTCTTTTGACGTTGGGCAAGGAACTTCTCATCGGCTTTCACGTCTCGATCAAGGATTCGCTGAGCTCAGCCTTCGACGGTGCGACCGAGCTCGGCTGCACCACCTTCCAGATCTTCACGAGAAACCCGCGGGGTTGGAAGTTCAGGCCCCTCGATGAGGAGGAGGTATCGTCGTTTCTGGAGCGGCGGAGGCAGACGAGCTTCAAGTTTGTGGTCGCGCACATGCCGTACCTCCCGAATCTCGCCACACCAGTGAAAGCTCTGATGAGGAAGAGCCGCTCCTCCCTTGGGGAGGAGGTGAAGCGGTGCGACTCGCTGGGGATCGACTATCTCGTGGCTCACATAGGCAGC
>VBPP01000173.1 GCA_005877365.1 Nitrososphaerota archaeon | reverse complement strand
GAGAGGACGATGTCGCTCTTCGACGAGCTCGTCGGGTTGAAGGAGATCAGGGTGGTCCACCTCAACGACTCCAAGGGACCGCTCGGAGGCGCGCTCGACAGGCACGAGCACATCGGGCTGGGGCAGATCGGGAGGGAGGGTTTCAGGGCCTTCCTTCACCACGACTCCGTGACAGAGTTACCCCTCCTCATGGAGACACCCGTCGACGACAGGCGAAGAGACGCTCAGAACCTACAGACGGTCAAGAGGCT
>VBPP01000028.1 GCA_005877365.1 Nitrososphaerota archaeon | reverse complement strand
CACAACCTCGCGCATGCGGTACACTGGACCTTCCCGTTGGCAAGAGGGTGGTACAGCTCAGCCTCCTTGCCCGAGGGCTCCGTGAGCCTAGTGGGAACTGCGGCCAAATTCTCGGCTTAGGAGGGCAGTCATCTCTTTATCCTTTTCCAGGTAGGACGGGAGAACAAACCAGTCGGGGAGTGGAAGATGTCTCGGCTGCGCGTATCAGGCTGGCAGTTTGGTAACCAGCTTCATCATCTCATCGTAGTGGTGCCGAATTATCTCCGACCCCTTGGGGCCCATCATCGCTTCCGCGTTCTTCTTGCACTGTTCGATCGCTGTCTCGATGCCCACCTTCGTCGGCTTGTCGAAGCTCACGCCGCACTGGCTGAATACAGAAGTGACGAACTGCCGCACCTGCTGCTTCAGGGCCTCGTCGGTGACCGGCTGTTTCAAGACTCTTGCAAACTCCCTGTTTGCGCTCTCAAAACAGGTCAAGAGCTCGTTCCTGACGAACTGAGGCGTAATCTTGCTCGCGGGAACGGCTGGCGCCTTGTAGGTCGCTGGCAAGTCGGGTCGCGTATAACATATGTTATATAAAAGCATACGTACCCTTGTCCAACGAAAGAGAAGGGGAAGAAGAAGCGTTGAAGGATTCGGAGCATTCCAGTCGGGTGGACTTGGCCCTCCTTCGTAACTTCGAGGAATCGATTGGGGCGAAGGTTCCCCACGTCGAGAAGCGAGGCAGCGGAGGAAGGGTGCTCAACGCCACCCCCCTGGTGGACTTGACCGACTTGCTGAAGGAGTGCGCCAAGGCAGTGTACGGGCTCGACCTCCCCGAGAAGGAGTTCAAGGTGTTCGGGAAGCTCGAATCCAAGATCCTGAGCGGGTCGGTGAAGGTGAGGCCGATGGTGCAGATCGTCGATGACGCGATTAGGGGAGGCGGGCTGAGGAGCGGGCAGCCGGTCTTCGAGGCGACTTCGGGGAACTTTGGAATCTCGCTCGGGCTCTTGGCGGACCTGGGTCTCGATGTGATAGTACTAGTTTCCAGGAAGTTGCAGGAGGGTGTCTTCGAGGAACTGCAAGGCAAAAGCGTGAAGGCGGTCAACCTCGACGTGGACATCTGCCCCGCCCCCGGGATGAAGGTTGACCTCGACGCTCTTACCGTCAAGGCCGTCTCCGCGAATATCAGAAACCAGCTGAGCCAGTTCGGTCTTGACCCCACCGTCCTGGACGGCTCGCGCCGAGAGGTCGAGGAGCTCCTCGCCCGGCAGGACGTGATAAATCTCGCGAAGCTTCTCGCCAGGATGTACGGCGGCTTCTGCCCCGAGCAGTACGACAACGAGATGAACGTCAGCGCGCACGAGACGGTGACCGCGCCCGAGATTGACCAGCAGCTGTCGACGATGGGCTACTCGCTCGAGGAGTTCGATGTGGTCTGCACCTTTGGCACGGGGGGCACCTCTGGGGGGCTGAGCAGGTACATCGAGAAGAAGTATGGGAAGAGGTCGGTCCGCGTAGTCTTCCCCTTGAGCGAGCAGGACGTCGCTGGGATAAGGACGAAGGAGAAGGCCTCTGGTCTTGGGTTTTACGAACCCGAGAGATACGCGGGACAGCACGAGGTCGATTTTGAAGCCGCCCGGCGGCTACTCGGGTTCTTTGTCGGGAGGGGACTGGACATCGGGGAGAGCAGCGCCTTGGCACTCTACGCGGTCCTGCAGATGTTGAACTTCGGGCTCGCTGAGAAGTTTGTCGTAATTCTCGCCGACGGGTCAGGTAAGTACGAGACACAGGTTCAGGGAGAACAGAGGCGCCTCGAGGCGACTCTCGAGGAGGTCACCTCGAACCCTGGGAACTACACGGGAGTCCTCTGGACGCACGGGATGTTCATCCCGCGAGAGGAAGGCATCAAGGTGATCGCGAACTCACTGGGCCTGGGTCGTGAGAAGATTCGGGTCGCGAAGGTCAGCGACGTAGGCGAGTTCATCAACTCGGGGGAGGTCCCCGAAGGGCTGACACAGCTGCTCCGCGAGAGCGGCGAGAGGCCCCTCCTGGTGTGCATGTCGGGGAACACCTCGCTCAGGGTCGCGCAGCTGCTCGCCGGTGAAGTCGAAGCCGTCAGCCTGGCGGGAGGAATCACGAAACTCTCCGAGAGTGGGGGGGCTCCGTTGGCGAGACTGGTGCAGCCATCGAGGGCATGAAAACCGGAAGTCGAAGGAAGCGAGCATACGACTCGAATCGACGCCCCGTGACCGCGCTACCCGCGATATCGTAGCAAGTCCTTATTACCGCAGGCGGGGGAGTTTCAATGCCGGGCCGATGGAGCTCTTCGAGGCGCTCAGAAAGAGAAGGGCGGTGAGAGATTTCACCGAACAGGCAATCCCAGACGACATTCTGATGAAGCTCGCATACGCGGCGAGGAGAGCCCCCACCGGAGGGAACACGCCGTACCGTAGGATACTCGTGGTGAACGACAGGAAGAGGATCAGGCTGATCAAGCAGGTCTCCCCGGGCATCCTCGGCCAACCGACTGCCCTCATCGTGATCTTCACGGACCTGGAGGTGACCCGTGAGCTGGGGAAGCTGGGGAACGTCTGCGCGACAATCGACGCGGGGGCGGCGGCAGAAAACGTCGCGCTCGCGGCGACGGACCTTCACCTCGGCGCCTGTTTCACGAAGTCGTACTCCGAGACGGGAGTCAAGGAAATTCTCAATATACCCGACGGGTACAGGACCGAGGTCATGCTGCAGCTGGGCTACCCGAGGAAGGACCAGCCTCGGTCGATGCGACCCAGAGAAGGGGCTGACGCGACGTACCACAATAGGTTCGCCGGGAGCTGAAATCGTGGCAGAAGAACCTTTGACTTCGGGCGAGTACGTCTATGAACTCGCCACTTACCTGCTCACCAGCGCCCGCGGCTGCATCGAGGAGCCTCTCCTCTACGGACCGCTGAGGCTGATTGAGGCTCTCAGCCGTCTCGTCACGATCTCTCAGTACGCCCCTTGTGTCAAGAAGGACGAATTTCTCTTGGCGGCCAAGAAGAGGATAGACCAGAACAAGTACGTGGTGATGCAGTCGGAGGAGGAGTTCACGAAGTTCCTGGACTCGCTGATAAAGGAGTTCACCGCAGAGCTGAAGAAAAGGAATAAGCTCGACTGACTAGGCCTGCAGGGCTATCGATTTTCCGGCAAGGTTGGGGAGGTCCGCCAGCTTTCGAAGCTTGGAGGGTGGCCGATGGAAGGCCTTCCGACTGTGTGAGATGCGCGCCGCGACAAGAAGCTCCGCGAACTTGACCGAAACGGGCGTGGGGTCGAGTACTGGCACTCCTACCCTCTCCTGCAATGTCGAGGCCATGCCCACCAGTCCCGTGCATCCGAGGATTATCGAGTCGGCGTGATGCTCGTCGATGAGCCTTCCGGACTCCCTGACAAGCGCCTCCAAGACTTGCGTCCGTTTCCTGTTGAGCTCGAGAACGGGGACGTTGATGGAGCTGACTCCCGCGAGGTTCTCGGAGAGGCCGTACTCCCTGGCCTTTCGCAGGAAGACAGGGACAATGCTCTCCATTATCGTCACCACCCCGAACTTGTCGCCGAGGGTCGAGGCAACCGCCATGCAGGTCTGGTAGGGAGCTACCACCGGAATCCTGACTAGCTCTCGCGCAGCGTTCGTCGCCACGTCCCCCATACAGCTCACGAAGACGGCGTCGAACCCTTCGCGCTCCGCCCGGACGACCTGGTCGAGAACGTAGGGGGAGGCAACTCTATCGTCGAACTCTGATTCTATCGAGGCCGGACCCGCCTCGAGGCTCCTCACGGTGTACTCTACGTTCGGGGTCGCGATTCTCGCGAGCTCCCTCCTGGTCTCGCTTTCGAGGGCATCGTCGGCGAGTATCGGTAGAAGGGCTAGGATTCGCATCTACGTGGGAGAACTCCGGAAATAATTAATTTAAGCCTTTGGAATCGTCAGTGGGCGCTGTCAAGTTAAGGCATCCGTTATGAGGCGGATGAATCTCAGGTATTCTGGACCATCGTCATACTCCATCGGTGCCCGCCCTATCTCCCCGTTCGTCCTCACGTGGTTGTGATAGAATCTGAAGACCGATATCCAG
>VBPP01000027.1 GCA_005877365.1 Nitrososphaerota archaeon | reverse complement strand
ACTGGAGCAGGGGTGCGAGAGGCTTGCCGGTGGTGGAGTTCCACAGGTCTGTAAAGACCAATCCTTGATCAAACGTGATGAGATTAACCGTGGCACCGCTCACACCCGTGATTCCCGTGGAAGTGCCAGAAGTGGAGGTCGATGACGGTTTCGTCCCCGTTAGGTTAGTCGCGGCAAGGTATCCGGCAAATCCCACCACAAGCAGGATGACGATAGCGGCAACGGCCATAAGTGTACGGGAGACGGCCCTCCGTTGGCTCCGCACAATTCCGTTCGAGGGCGAGCACCCTATTTAACTATTGAACACAATCATTGCGAGGGTATCAGGTCGCTGCGATATTTACGTGCTCGACGAAAGTTAATAATCCGACACATGCAGTAACGGAAAAGGATGGCCAGCGTCAGGCTGAAGGAGATCACGAAGCGATATGGCAAGGTAGTCGCGCTCGATCATCTCAGCCTCGATGTCAACGATGGAGAGTTCGTCGTAGTGCTGGGTCCATCGGGTTGCGGGAAGTCGACCGCCCTCTACACCATCGCCGGGCTGGAAAGTGCGGACGAGGGCGAGATATACATCGGAGACAGGATGGTCAACGAAGTCGAACCGAAGGAGAGGGACATCGCACTCGTCTTCCAAAATTACGCGCTGTACCCTCACATGACGGCTGAACAGAACATCGCATTTCCTCTGAAGATGCGCAGGCTGGGGGAGGCCGAGGTGAGCAGCAGAGTGAAGCGGATCGCAGAGACTTTGAGGATCGACCATCTGCTGGCACGAAGGCCCGCGCAGATGAGTGGTGGAGAGGCGCAGCGCGTCGCACTGGCTCGGGCTATGGTCAGGGAACCCGTCGCCTTCCTGATGGATGAACCCCTCTCCAATCTCGACGCCAACCTCAGGCTTCACATGCGAGCAGAGCTCAAGAGGCTACAGAAGGAGCTTAAGGTTACGACGATCTACGTTACCCACGATCAGGCCGAGGCTATGACGATGGGCGACAGAGTCGCGGTCATCAGCAGGGGGAGACTGCAGCAGTTCGGCACCCCCGACCAGATTTACTCCCGACCGCGAAATTCGTTCGTTGCGAGTTTCGTTGGCAGCCCGCCGATGAACCTAATCGAGGGTGAACTGCAGTTGAACGGACACCAGATATCCTTCGCTTCGAATGACCTGACCCTGCAGCTGCCGGAGCTCGCAGGCTCGGCGCTTCGGAGCGAGACGACTCCCGCAAGAGTCAGTCTGGGAATCAGGCCAGAGGACCTTACAACGACCGCAGAAACCTGGAGCATCTTTGCCCAGGGGGTGGTATACGTGGTCGAGCCGCTGGGTTCTCATTCAATCGTCGACGTCCAGGTTGGAGATACAATCCTCAAGGTGCAGGAGGGCGCCCGATACTCTCATGACATAGGCGACAGAGTGGAGTTGCGTTTTCGGACAGAAGGACTGCACGTCTTCAGGGGAACAGGCGGGGAGGCTGTGTTTTGAAGAAGCATCATCAGCTGGAGGCAGGCGGTGGAGAAGAGCAAGGATGCCAGTGATGACAAAAGCGGAGATGGAAAAGTTCCTCTCGGGGCCGCTCATCGCCAAGGTTGCGACCGTGAGGGCGGACGGATCTCCGTTCCTCGTTCCTGTGTGGTACGAGTGGGACGGCGAGGCATGCTACCTGGTGATAAGACAGAGGGCGAACTGGCTGAAGAATATCAAGAATGAGCCGAGAGTGACGGTGCTTCTCCATAACGACAGGCCCCCTTACCAGAAAGTCATCATCGAGGGTGACGCCCGAATCGTCGGCGGCAGCTTGCAGGACTGGGTAGAAATAGGCAAGAAGATGGTCAAGAGGTACTACGGCCCCAAGGCTGGCATCTCCTACCTGAAAGGCTCAATTGATCAGCCCAGATTCACGGTGAAGGTCTCGCCAACGAAGATAACAACATGGGTGAACCCCCCTGCTTCGGTGATCGCGAAGAAACCCAGACTGGCGTGGCATCCACGCTACTATTCTCGGGCGAGCGAGTGGTACAAAGAGCACTCTAGAGAAAGGAGAAACAAAAGGCCCATCAGGGGTTAAGGTACTTCTTCGGCACCCCGACCGCGACGGTCCAGAAGTTTCCAATTCTGACCTGTGATACGAGAGTCAGCAAGCCGAAGGCAAGCCAGCGGTCAATACTATAGTCAGTCTCGAGCCATAGAATCAGGTTCATGAACGCCATGCGCATGGCATCCTCCAGACTTCTCCCAGCCTGGGTTGCGGCGACGGCGTAGAGCGTCGAATCATCTTCTAGCCTCGGCCACTCGATCGCCTTGTTTCTTATTACGTCGATCTTCAACTGAGTCCGAGCAGGCATCTCGACGGCGGCCCCCGAGAGTTCTCCGTCCCCCTGCACAGCGTGAACGTCGCCGAGGTGCAGCAGCGCACCATCGACTCTCACCGGCAGGTACACTGTGGCCCCGATGGTGATCTGGCCGAGGTCCATGTTTCCTCCGTGCGGGCCGGGGAGCCAGCTGAGGTAAGACTCCATCGGATCGGCCGTGCTTATCGTGCCGATTATGGGGCGGTATGGAATGGCGAAGTCCCCGAAGTGTACTTTGCCGTCGCTGATCGGGCAGACTCGAGTGCCGTGCGGAACCGCATCGTGACCCAGGAACTTGCCTGCGAGGTCGGTGTCGTACTTCGACGCGTACCAGAACGAGACGATCCTTGTGGAACCCTGCCCTGTCAAGGGCTGAATGTCCTGAATCTTCACGGCCAGGGTGTCTCCCTTCTTCGTTCCCCTCACGTATATCGGGCCTGACTGAGGATTCGAGTGTGGCATCTTCTGCAAATCACGCCTGTCTCCTTCTTTTCTGATTTGGCCAGAGAATGCGTCTTCTGTCTCGACGACCACCTCCTCCCCCGGGTCCATCGCGAGTCTGGGCTTGTTGTGCGGACTTATGGTGTAGCAGAACTCGCCCTGATCCGCCAAGGTCAGTTCTTTCAGAGCCTACTCGCCTTCAACGAGTCTGCTTCACATAAAAGCGTATGCGGGCCTTGCTCGCTCGCTCGACCGATGAGCGACTCCCGGCAATCACGAAGGAGGCGTCGGCTCCCTCGACAACGCTTAATACTCGAAGGCTCGTCTGGCCCTTAGATGTTGAAGACGAGCGGAATTCACGTAACAACCGTGACCCCGTTCAAAGAATCATTCGAGCTCGACCTGGAAGGTGTCAAGGAGAACATTGGGTTCCTTCTCGAAACCGAGATATCCTCGGTGGTTCCGCTCGGCACCGTCGGAGAGTTCGCTTCCCTCACGACGGAGGAGCGGAAGCAGGTGACGGAGCGCGTCGTTGATGCGGTGAACGGGAAGAAGACAACAATCGTGGGTGTTTCGCACACGAGTTTCGCAGAGGTGGTGGGGCTCGCCAAACACGCGAAGGACTGCGGCGCGGATGCGGTGCTCCTCGTGCCTCCATACTATTACAGAGACAGGGATGATGGGCTCGTCTCCTTCTTCGAACTCATTTCGAAGAGTGTCGACATCGATATGGTATTGTACAATGTTCCGGGGCTCTCAAAGGTGAACCTTACGGGGGCGCTCCTGAGCAAGATACTCGACAGGGCAGAAAACATAGTCGCGATAAAGGACGCTACAAAGGACCTAACGCAATTGGCTGACACGATAAGGACAATCGGGAAGAGGGTTCCCGTCATAGCTGGTGCGGAGGAGATTTCCTACTTCG
>VBPP01000026.1 GCA_005877365.1 Nitrososphaerota archaeon | reverse complement strand
TCCTCTACGTTGTGGCTAACCATTAGCACGGTCTGGATGGGAGAGGAGGGGTTTATCAAAAGCGAGTAGATTCCTTTCCTCAGGTGCTCCGCCGTCAGGTCATCGAGGGAGCTGAACGGCTCGTCCATCAGCAGCGCCTGTGGCTCCAGCGCTAGCGCTCGCGCGATCCCCACCCTCTGCTTCATACCTCCGGAGAGTTCCCCCGGATATACGTTCTCGAACCCCTTGAGGCCGGCGTCATCAAGCGCCCTCATCGCCAGCTCCTTCTTCTTTTCCTCGCTGATATCCTTTCGAGACACGAGTCCGAACAGGACATTCTCCAGAGCGGTCCGCCATGGGAGGAGGACGAAGTTCTGGAATATCATGGCGAGCTCCTGCCTCGGCTCTGTCACGGGCGTTCCCCGAAAGAGCACCCTTCCTGAGGTGGGCTTGTTCAGTCCAGCGATGATGCGCAGGAGAGAGGATTTGCCACACCCTGACGGTCCCGTGATCACGACGAATTCGTCCTTGCGCGCCGCGAGAGAAACGTCGACGAGCACGGGAAGCGGCTCCTTCTCTTTCTTGTAGTCGAGACTGACGTGCTCGACGGAGATTATCGGCACTTCTGGAGAGACGTCGGACGCGGGAGATGGCGAAGCTGCCGACCGTACTTTCGTCTCCTGTCGAGCCACTGACTTCGTCGACTTGAAGTCGTCCATCACGAAAGACATCCCATTACCGTGCGCAGAGAAGTCACTGGCCATCGCCCGCCAGGCTCATCTGTTATACGCGTACCTCCTCGTTGTGTAGTGGTAGGCCCTCCTCCAAACGGTCAGATTGAAGGCGACAATCAAGACTGTCATGGAAGCTATAGCGAGATAGAGCGTAAGGAGATCAGCTGGATTGTGATTGGTGGCGACGGCGATAATCTTGCCTATTCCGGTATTGACCTGTGTGGTTACGTCCTTTGAACTGAAGTATTCAGCAATTATCAGCGTGTTCCAGGCTGCTCCAATCGCGGTAATCGACCCGGTTACGAAGGCCGTTGCGCTAGCAGGCAGGTAGACGTCTCTCCAGGCCTTTACAGTGGAGACGTGAAACACACGCTTTAACTGGAAGATCTCCTCAGGTAGCGATCGAATCCCTCCCATCGTGTTAAAGATGATATACCATATCATTCCTAAGAAAATGATGACTGCAGCGACGACCTCGCCCTGCCCTGCTGCTGCGAATAAGATCACGGGGAGAAGGGCAGGAGCTGGAACGGACGCTACCACCTCTAGCACAGGTACCATCACGTCATACAATCTCGTCCTGAGCGCTATGGCTATCCCGAGAGGGACACCTACTAGAACCGCGAGGAAGTAGACGTACCAGACTCGTATGAGGGAGAAGCCGAGCCCAACGAGGACACCGCTCTCAATTGTGAGGAGGTTCTGGATGCTGGGAATCTGGACACTCGTTCGCGCCGTGGCGATTCCGGCTGCGATTCCAAAACCTAGGAAGAGGACAACGCTGATCAGCACAGAATAGACTATTCCACGCCTGAACTTCTGGAGCGAGGAGGTGAAGCCCGTGACCCCCCTCCCCTGGGTCAGGAGGAAGAGCTTCGCGATGCTCCTACTGTTAATCCACGAGTACACCCTCATTAGCGGGTCGCGACGCTCTCCATGAGGGGCCTCTCCGAATCTGTAACGCTCAGCCCAGAGGGAAAACTCCCTCAAGAAGACAACCTGCCAGACTGCCACCGCCACTAATAGCGCTATGATGGAGTAGGCGTATCCCACATAGTCCTGCGCGCTCAAAAAATTGATTATCGCCACCCCGATTCCGTGGTCCACCTGAAACGGCGTGCCCCCAAGGGAGAAAATTTCACTCGCCACGAGATAGAAGAGGCCGACAGCCCAGGAGGTCTGCGAGTTGTACGCAATCCGGCTCAACGAGGACGGTATGTAGAGAGTCAAGATCCTGCTGATTGGACTCGCGCTTGACATATTACTCAGGTCTATGTAGTCCTGAGGTATCGCCTTGACCGCCTCGTAGACCCCGAAGGCGATGTTCCAGGACATGCTCGTGAATATCAAGAAGATGACGGCGAGGTTCACGCCCAATTGGCCGGGTATGACCGCGACAACTCCTAGTATCACAACTGGGAAGAACCCCAGTATGGGGATCGACTGAAATACGTCAAGCAGCGGGATGACTACTGATTCAGCCCTCTTGTTTCGCGCAGCGAATATGCCGACCGCGAGACTGAACAGTATGCTGAGAGCGAGGGCAATCAGCATCCTCGCCCAGGAATACGCAATATCGACAGAAACCTCGACAACGCTGAAGCCTGTCGTAAGCTTTCTTTCGGTTACGGAGGTGTCCGCTATTTACGGGTTCTCTAGGCTATGTATGGAGTGCTCGATGAGTCGAACCTGCGAATCGTCTCGAACTGTCCTTTGTCCCTGAAGACAGAGTACTTTGGAAGGTCAGGGAAGAACTGGTCGAGAGGTCTCACGGCCATCTCAGCCGCGATGTGCTTCCCCCCCAGAAATTCGTTGGTTATCCTCTTCCCGAGAAGCCTCACCTGCCTGTCGTCCGTATAGCCGAGGCTGTGGAGGTACTCGTGGAGCAGGATCATGAAGACGTAGGCGTTCTTCGAGGTCCTCGACTTGGCGAGCCTCTCGATAATCTTCAGGAGATTCCTGTTCATCACGATCGCGTTCGAGCCCATTTCGTGAAAAGCCCCAACGCTGTTCGGAATATCCCCCAGGACGAGGGTGAGTCCGGCCCTGTGCTTGCCGAGAGACTGCTCTGTGGCGGTCTTAACGAGCTCGAAGACCTCGTCGAAGTTCTCCGAGCTGGAGAGCCTTCGCTGGTTCGTCCCGATTGTCAATTCACTCTTGCCCTCCTTATCCTAATCGGAGAAGAGTAGTTAAGCCCATACCTGTCAAAACCCTCGCTCACTCTTTCGGGCTCGCGGAGAAGCTCGCGGACACCTTCGATGTGGGCCATCCCCATCAACACGAGCAGTCTGGCCTGCGGGTCGGCGAGTTGGCTCTCAACCTCCATC
>VBPP01000025.1 GCA_005877365.1 Nitrososphaerota archaeon | reverse complement strand
GGGTTGGCTGTACCTCACCCCGCGTGCCTTATCTCAGAACCCGTGGGCTCAACCTCCCCCTCACCTCACAACCTTGCCGTCTGACGTCAACACCCCGTCCGTGAAGTTGCGGATTCAGTCAGTCAGCACGGCGAACAACCAACAGGTCTCAGGCTACCGCGTGATGATCTACCAGCCGTCGGGCGTCGCTTGCAGTTTCACCTGCCTCGTTCGGGCTGGCTTCACACCTCTCGCGTACAATGCGACGGTGGGGTGGACCTACACCCTCAACCCGCAGAGTTACGGCGCCTGCACCTTCGACCATTGGGATGATGGGACTACGAGTCTTTTCAGGACGATTGTCGCACCCTCGCTGGACACAACGTACATCGCCTACTACTCTGGTACGTGCTGACGCTACCTGCAGAGCTTCTGGGTCGTTGCGAGATTCCTTGACATCATGTACAGTGATGGTTCGGCGATGAAATGGACCAACATCCCGCTGCTACTGGGGTGATTATCCCCGCTTCACGGGGTATCTGGGTTGGCTGCTGCTGCTGCTGCTGCTGAGCCATCGACTTATTCTGTAGACCACAGACGAGGTTGGGGCCGAAAGAATCGCCCTTACCCAGCAAGGAGTCGGTGCGTATCACGGGCAGGTTGACTAGCTCAACGAAACCACGTGGGCTGAGATATGAGCGGCAGCGCGCCCGGAACTCTCGTCCCGCATGAGGACATACATTCGGTGAATACGTATCGTGCACACGCCACGCTTTTAACCGCTGTGACTTGCGAGTACGTCGGCGAAGAGGAAGATTGAACGAACCCTCGATTCAGGCGGTCGGTCTCACAAAGAGATTCGGCTCCTTCACCGCGCTCGACAGCTTGAACCTGAACGTCGAGGGGTCGAAGTGCGTAGGTTTCTTGGGGCCCAACGGCGCAGGGAAGACGACCACTCTAAAGCTGTTCACTGACCTGATTAGGCCTTCCTCGGGGGAGGCCCTTGTAAACGGCGTCAACGTGCACACTCGGAAGAAGAAGGCGCTCGAGTCGGTTGGCACCCTGATCGAGACGCCCGAGATCTACCCTTCGCTGACGCCGAGAGAGGCGCTCACGATGGTCGCAGAGACCAGGGGGGTACCCGCCGCAGAGCGGAAAAAGAGAATCGAGGATGTCGTCACCGAGGTTCGGATGGATGAGTGGGTCGACAAGAGGGTGGGGAAGTTCTCGAAGGGAATGAAGCAGAGAATAAACATCGCCGCGGCGTTGCTGAGCGACCCGAGGATCTTTCTCCTGGACGAGCCGACGACGGGCCTCGACCCGCGTGGGATGAGCGAGGTGAGGGACATTGTGAAGTCACTGAAGGGCAAGCAACGTCTAATCTTCATGAGCTCGCACCTCCTGAGCGAGGTGACCGACATCTGCGACGAGGTCGCGATGATCGACCACGGAAAGCTGCTCGTCTACGACACTCTTTCTAACGTGACAAGCAGATTCTCGGGAGGCGAGAACATCGTCGAGGTAGGATTTCTTCGCCCTCTCGACGGAGGCGTCAACGGGAGGATTGCTTCGGGAGTTCCCGGAGTAACCTCGGCCGAGAGGGTGGACGATAGAACCCTGAGGATAAGGTTCAACGGGGGGGCGAGCACCCAGGAGAGACTCCTCTCTAACCTCGTAGGTATGAACTTGGGAGTGATCAGCTACAAACCCGCCTCCTCAGCCCTGGAGGACGTCTATCTCAATCTCATCAAGGACACGAAATGATCGCGTTGAGTTCGACCCAGGCCGAGTCAGCAAATCGGGTGCCGAGCAGTCTGACGCAGGTTCGCGTCACGATGAAGTACACTTTTCTGGACTACTTTAGGTCCCGAAGGTTCTTCATACTTCTTGCAATCGTTCTTCTGATAAGTTCGGCGCTGACGATTGTTATCGGTTACTATCGTCCACCGGGTCTTCTCTCCTCAGACCTATCATTCTACTCGAGTTGGTGGGGCATCTCTGCAGTCCTTCTCACGGCACTGTTCGGAATCTTTTTCGGAGGAGACGCGATTTCGGGAGAATTCCAGAACAAGACAGGGTACTTCTCGTTGTCACATCCCGTCAGAAGGTCGTCCGTCTATATTGGGAAGTGGCTGGCCGCCTTTCTCGCCTCCTCGATCATCCTGGTCGTCTTCACGGCAGTAACCCTCGGCAACGGAGTTTACTATTTCGGTTTGAGTCTTCCCTATCAGTTCGGGGAAGCCGTGCTCTTCACGTGGTTTTACCTCGTTGCTGTACTGGGGTCCACCTTCTTCTTCAGCTCCCTCTTCAAGACCTCATCATACGCCATCCTTGTCACTGCAGTCCTCTTCCTCTTCGCGTTCAATCTCATTCAGCTGCTCGTCGCGAGCTTTGCGCAGTTAGAGCCTTGGTTCATCCTGACGTACGGTTCCCAGATAATAGGCAACGTCCTCAGCACGCAGTACCCCCCCCACGTCACAACGGTGCGCTTCGGTCCGGAGGGTCGCGCCCTCACCGCCTACAACGCGACAATCCCCGAGGGGCTCGTGATCATTGCGGCTTACTTCATAGTCACCGCGATTCTCGGCCTGGTTCTCTTCGAACGAAAGGAGTTTACCTGACAGGGAGGTTCATCGAACGAAGAGGGTCCCTCCTCGCCGTTCGAACTTACTGCTTCAGCAGTTCCCAGGTCAGCCTGACAATTGTGTACAGCAACAACAGCGCGAAGACAAGCTCGACTATTCTTCCACTCGTGGAGACGAGTATGACAGTCCCTATGACAGCTCCAACTACCGAACCGGCCCCCATCGCCGCGGCTATCCTGAGACCTCCACGGGTCACGAAGCCCATCCTCCCGTGCTTCCAGAGGGCGACCAAGATTGTTGGGAGAGAAACCAGCTGACTGGTGGTCCCCGCGACCTTGATGCCGAGCCCGAAGAGGAAGACGAGCACGGGTATGCGATACTCCCCTCCCGCGACACCAACCGCCCCCGAGACGACGCCGACCAGAAGCCCGAAGAAGGCGGCCGCCGGAAGCTCAAGGACCGGTGGAATCGACCCGACGGAGAAGCTTACGCCGCCGAGCAAATCCAGAATGAGGCGTGCGACAACCAACGAGAGGATCAAAGCTATCGCTGCTTTGAGCCTCCTCTCCGATAATCGGTGGCTCCCGACGGAGCCCGCGTAGGCACCAACAAGTGAGCCCACTATCATCGCCGCCCCGATCGTATGAGCATCGAGCGTCACGAGGCCGGCTTGCACCCTCAGAGTGAAATTCACTGCCGATGTGGCAAAGCTGATGATGAGGTTCGCCACTATCATGTCGTTCAGGGGGGCCCTGAGGGCGTAGAGGATGAACGGGATGCGTTCTTCAGCTCCACCCAGACCGACGAGACCCGCGAGGACGCCCGTGAAGATTCCGGAACCCAAGGAGATTAGAACGAACCGCGCATCGGTTCCGCGGGATTCAAGGCCCACCACAAGCCGAGAAGTGTGAGCGTATTTCAGGCTGCCAGCGAGATCAAGTCTCGCTGGCCGAATGGGCTTCGAGGCTGCCGAAGCCCGTAGGAGGGCGCGGTCGGCTGTAATTTGGCCGAGCCACCCGAAGATTGGCCAGCAGACTCAGGTCAGGAAGACCCAAGACGCTGCGAAGGCCAGACCCCACACAAGAACTCTATGGAAGAGGTGGTAGAGGTTGGAGCCCCAGCTAGGCCAGTCTCTCCGTTTCGACGAGGCGCCGATCGGGATGAAGGCGGCCAAGTCGGGGAAGAAGGCCCAGAATATCGTCTGTAGCCAATCCAGTCCGCCGAGATACAGGGATCGCCAAATCAGGTACCCTATTAGCGCGAGCGTGACCGCGGCGTACTCCGCCCTGTGGAGGGTAGACCTGGCATCCTGAAAGCCCGGACCGAACCCTGGCCTACCAGACAAGTTTCTTCACACCTCTCACTTTGTTTCGCCAAGAATTCCTTCTCGTCTCGGAGCTCAGGACTTGCTCTCCAGGTGCGCCCCGAGCTTTATCAGGCGCGTCGTTCCCGCGCTCGGCATTA